>DASQZL010000237.1:0-3460 GCA_035638715.1 Balneolaceae bacterium | reverse complement strand
TGGTCCCTGATAATCCCTTTTCAACGATGACATACGGTATTATCGCTTGAGATCCCTCTCCGCCAGCCCCGTGGAATCCCGCCTGCCGGGGCCACGTTGTGGCATTCCACAGGGCTAGTCGGGCGGATCGGGATGACATATAGGGTTCTGCAAAGGCCTCTTAATCATAATTGATAGGGCCAAAAACGGAGAACCAGTAAAAGGCTTAGAATCACCATTAAATCAGTTTCCCGAATCGGTGGACTATTCAATCCGGTCGGGCTCTATAAAGCTAAAGTTTGGTCATTATCGCTGATTTTATCAACGGACTAATATAGACCCGGCATCGTTTTGAGACAGATGAACACTTTCCTTTGCCCGGCTTGTCGTACGGTATGAATGCAGGGTGATAATTAACTGCTGTCGTGCATATAGAAGTAGGCGGGTTGATATTATCAGAAATTGCTGGTTTGTGGCTTTCGTATCAAAAGGGTATTCAATACATCGAACAATCCGATTATACCGGCAAGCAACAGCCCGAAATCTTCGTACACCCCCAATTGAAATGCAGCTATAGATCCTATCAGTGTCCATACGATGGGTATAATCCAAACTATTCGGGGAATAGGTGATTTTGCGAATACAAGCATGCCCAGGGTGAAAATAGTTGTCGGACAAGGCAGACCAAAAGTAGGAACGGCCGGGTATCGGTGGCCAACAAGATAAGCTGTTAAGGGATAAAAAATTAATGCATACACCAGCAAGACGCTTCCCGAAGTGATACTCCACATCCCATGAAGACGAAACTCGAGCTGGCCTTTCAGGACTCCAAACCAAAAAAACAAGAAGCTTTGAATAACGAATAACGCTCCAAAAAATATAGCTGCACGATTTATCCTGCTAAAAAACACAAAATGATAGATAACTCCCATCCACAGCCATAACAAGGCCAATCCGGTTGATATAGCTGAATTTTTAATTGGTCTTTTATAGAATAAAAGAAATATACACGATAATGCAACCAAATTGAGTCCAATTTGGGCAGGCCAAACTGCCTGATTGTATTGCGTAAATACATCAAAAAACTTCGTTCGGGTAAATGGGAAATTCATACGTCACTTAGATTAGGCAGCGAGCCCTTGATGATTTTAATTCGGGGAATAGTATTGGTGGATACAGGATCCCATATTTAACTAAGAAATAAAAAGGACTTCTACCTTTCCGATCCTCTGCTAAGTAAAAATAATTTGTGCTCCCGCGGATAGCTCGTAAAATTTGCCAACCGATATGATATCATCCACCTGAGCACAAAAATCCTGTTTGGTCAGTTTGAACATATCCACCGAGGCTTTACAGGCGTAGATATCGGCGCCGGAATCATGGATCATTTCGATAAATTCGCGTATAGGTGGAATATCCAGCGCCTCCATATCCCTTTTCATCTGGCGGGTGGCATAGGCCGACATGCCGGGGAGGCCGCCAATCCACGTGGGAATGTGCATCGCAGGATTTCCGACGGTAGCTACCTTCAGATGATCCATTTTCTTTTCAGTGATGGCATCAAGCCCGAAAAAAGTAAAAAAGAGCGTGGCTTCAATACCCTCCATACGGGCGCCATTAGACATAATCAGTCCGGGATAAACGGATTCGAGAGCGCCCCGCGAAATGATAACCGATACTTTTTGAACGGCTTGACGCTTTTGGTTATCGGTCGTGCTGCTTTGGGCTTCAACCGTTGGTTCACTCATGACATTACCTCTTAATTTAAATACAGCCTTTGGGTTTGGGCAGACCGGCAATTTTAGCAGCCTTTTTGGCTGGTCCTTTGGGGAAAAGTTCATACAGTTCCTTGATCGGAACCCCGCTTTCTTTTGTCAGTTTACGGATAGACGGTGCCTCACCTTTTTGCAGGAAATATTCACGCATAAAATTGATGACCTTCCAGTGGCGATCGGTCAATTCAGGAATGCCTTCCTGCTTGGCGAGCTCCGGGGCGAGATCTTCGCTCCAGTCTGACTGATGAGCGAGGTGCCCGTCGGCATCCAGTTCCAGGGTTTTATTGAGTAGTTTTAATGTTTCCATAGTCATTGATATTAAAAATTATTCTTGTGGAATGGTTTTAGCATATTCTTCAGGCACTATTTTGCCCCTCATCGAAAAATCAGAATTAACGGGAATTTTGTATCCTTTCAGCATCATGTGCCAGTACAGCCAGCGAAACCCAAGTTTACCAAAATGATTAAGCGTGGTTTCTTTCAACAGGGCAAACGGACCGAGGCCCGGTAATGGGTACTTACCGGGGAGCGGCTGCACATCATAGTCGAAATCAACCAGGAACGCTTTTTCATATCCCGATTCGATGAAGCAGTTAGTGTGGCCATCAAATTGAGCTTTGGGTTCATTGCCATTGATGACGCTCATAAAATTTTCAAAAAGCACATCCGACTGAAAATGGGCCACTGAGCCAGCCTTGGAGCTGGGCAGGTCAGCAGCATCGCCAATGACAAAAATATTGGACCATTCTACACTTTGAAGTGTGTGCCTGTCGGTCGGGATGTAGTTCAGTTCATCCCCCATATTGCTTTTTTCAAAGACCCGGGCGCCCATGTTGGTGGGGATACTCACCAGCACGTCAAATGGGATTTCACGTTCATCCCACGAAACGATTTTCTTTGCTTCATTATCAACCCGTCCGATATTAAACTCCGGCTCAATTTGAATTTGCTTATCAACCAGTGTGTCTGACAGCAGTTGATTGCAAATCGGTTGAGTAAAGGCGCCCGAAAGCGGAGTCGCCAGCGTAATCTCCACTTTGTCACGTATCCCTTTCCGCGTGAAAAAGGCCTCGGCGAGAAATACAAATTCCAGCGGTGCGACGGGACATTTGATCGGCATTTCAGCAATATTGACCACCAAGCGTCCCCCCTCCCAGGTCTCAAAGAAACGGGCTAATGCCTTGGCGCCATCCAGCGTATAAAAATCAAAAATAGAAGAACGCCATAGACCATCCTCCATACCTTCAATCTGATCAGGTCGTATTTCTGTGCCCGTAGCGATGATCAGGTAATCGTAGGTGAGGCTCTTTTCATTGGCAAGTTCGATACGATTTTGATTGGGATCGATGAAATCAATGTCGGCATAGATGACGTTCACTTCTGAAGGGAAGAAATTACTTTTGGGCTTTATCACATCGCGTTCTTTGTATGCGCCAAACGGTATAAACAAAAATCCCGGCTGATAGTAATGAACCGGTTCTTTATCAATAATCGTGATATCCCACTCTTGATCAGGGAGTGCTCTTTTGAGCTTATTAACCATGATTGTGCCGCCTGTTCCGGCACCGAGAATAACAAGCTTTTTCATTTTAAGCTCCTTTTTAAATCGGTTTAATTTATTTTAAAATATATATAGGCCAAACCGTCAACCAAGTGAGTGTATGTATAGAAAAGGTGTAAGCATTTCCCTTATTTGTATGAAAGGA
>DASQZL010000236.1:0-2785 GCA_035638715.1 Balneolaceae bacterium | reverse complement strand
CAGCATGAAAACCGGTCGCAACGTAAAAATTATCTTCCGCTTGAGAAAGCCCGTCAAAATAAAACGGATATTGATTGGTCGAAAACCAGGATTAAAAAACCGAATATTCTGGGGCGACGGGTATTCAAAGATTACCCGCTTGAAGAGCTACGAAATTACATCGACTGGGGGCCGTTTTTTATCGCCTGGCAGATGAAGGGCAAGTTCCCCGCTATACTGGAAGATGAAAAATATGGCGAAGAAGCACGCAAATTATACGACGACGCCAACCGGTTGCTGGATCGTATCATCAAGCAAAAATTATTGAAAGCTCAGGCGGTGATCGGTATCTATCCGGCCAATGCCGTAGGCGATGATATTGAAGTTTATAAGGACGAAAACCGTGATAAAGTACTAACGAGGCTTCATACGCTGCGCCAACAGTCTGAGAAACGGCCGGGACAACCCAACAAGGCGCTGAGTGATTTTATTGCACCCAAAGATAGCGGTATTAATGATTATATTGGCGGATTTGCCGTTACTGCAGGAATCGGCGCTGATAAGCTGGTCCAAAAATTTGAGGATAACAACGATGATTACAATGCCATTCTTACCAAGTCACTGGCCGACCGGCTGGCTGAGGCCATGGCGGAGCTGATGCATGAAAAAATTCGCAAGCAGTATTGGGGGTACGCGCCGGATGAGAGTTTTTCGAACAACGACCTGATCCGGGAAAAATACACGGGCATTCGCCCGGCAGCCGGTTACCCCGCACAACCGGATCACACTGAAAAGCCTATCCTTTTTGATCTGCTGGATGTGCATGAGACGACCGGCATCAGGCTCACCGAAAATCTGGCGATGACTCCGCCGGCCTCGGTGAGTGGACTCTATTTTGCCCATCCGGAATCAACGTATTTTAACGTGGGGAATATTTCCAAAGATCAGGTGAAAGATTATGCCCGCCGCAAAAATATGTCGGTTAAAGAAGTTGAGCGCTGGCTAAGTTCCAACTTGGCGTATGAAAAGTGATATAAAAAACATACCAAGTTTTAAAAACTTGGTATGTTTAATTATTTAAATCTTAATTATGGGTGAGTACAACGATCCATTTGAATGGGACCACTTTTACAATATCTATAATCATGCAAATGGCAACGAAGGTCTGTTCCCAGAGACCAAAAATTATAATTTCTTCCTTGAGAGATATGATAAATATCTGACTAATTTCGTTGACATTTGGTCTTACTGTTTATTGCCCAATCACTTCCATTTTTTGATGAGGGTTAAAGATGAAAACAGCCTTGCCAAGGTTTTGAAACTTGGCAAGGCTTGTGACGAAATTATCAGTAGAGGCCTTTGCAGAACCCCATATATCATCCCGATCCGCCCGACTATCCCTGTGGAATGCCACAACGTGGCCCCGGCAGGCGGGATTCCACGGGGCTGGCGGAGAGGGATCTCAAGCGATAATACCGTATGTCATCGTTGAAAAGGGATTATCAGGAACCACATTTGAGATTCCTCGTCTCCCGACGGCTGTCGGAATCCTCGGAATGACCAAATCTTTAGTATTGCAAAGCCCTCCAGTAATCAGTTTCATAAATTCTTTATTTCATATACAAAATCTTTCAATAAAGTTTACCATCGTACAGGTAGCCTTTTTCAAAAAAGTTTCAAGCGTATCAAAGTAGAGGATGAAAATTATTTAATGATGCTCATCCATTATATTCATCATAATCCTATTCACCACAATTTTGTAGAACATTATGGCGAATGGAAATATTCATCCTTTGCGGCAATAGTGAGCGACTATTCTACAAAAATAAACCGTAATGAGGTGTTAAATATTTTTGGTGGCGAAGAGGTTTTGGTTGATTACCACAACAGCATGAAAAATTATAATACGATTAATCATTTAGTTTTAGAGTAATTTCAGCTATATGAAATTTTCGAAGTTTCGTATAGCTTTTTCTGCGAAAAGAAAACTCAATTGAAGAAAATTTACAGGACTTCACCACATCCCCACCTGCCAGTTTTTAGTTGTTTTTATTCCTCAAAAATTACTATATATAGGTAATTATGGTGATTCGCCGGTTCTTCCTCATGACATCGTTTTATCGACCCAAAACCATATCCTGAAATCATGTTATCTGCCTTCAAAAAATAACCTTTTTATTATGATGAAATTTTTTAAGTACACTGCTTTCCTGTTTTTGTTACTTATTCTGCCCTTTGCCGGTTATGGCCAAAATAAAGTACCGGGGATTATTCCCATTCCTCAACATTGGCAATGGGAAAAAGGCTCGACAGACTTTTCAAGAATAAAAATGATTGTACTGGGTACGAACTCTGGCAAGCAGGATCGGTTCACCGCCGAAAAAATTCAGCAAAATCTTTCAGATCTTTTCAATATCAAGGTTAATATTAAATCGGAGGACAATGTTTCAAGCCTTCAACACGCCATTATTATTGGAAATCCCTCTAAATCTGAATTGACACACCATTTGGTTAAGACGAATGAATTAACTCAAAAGATGAAGAAAGCAGGCTATGTACTCAAACTGTCCGGTTCTTCAGCGGTCATTGCCGGTGAATCGGCGACCGGGCGATTTTACGGGGCGATGTCGCTGAATCAATTGCTTAGATCATCGGACACACCGAGGCTGCGTGATATTTCCATCAGCGATTATCCGACTATGAAATTTCGCGGCGTATCCGATGACATGAGCCGGGGTCAGGTCTCGACCGAAAAAAATATCAAAAAAATCATTCGTTTTATGGCCCGTTACAAGATGAATGCTTA
>DASQZL010000235.1:0-7197 GCA_035638715.1 Balneolaceae bacterium | reverse complement strand
ATTGGGAGCTTTGCAGAACCCCCTAATTTGGAGATTTTACTCAACATAGGTAGGTTTGGTCGAGCATCGTCAATTTTTCACCTAAATATCGTATTGTTATGTCGGATAAGCGCCGTCAGCTGAGCATTTTGGATCAATGGGCAACCCAGTCAGGGCAAGTTAGTCGCTCGACGGAGCGACTGGCCGAAATAGACGAGTGGATCGACTGGGACCCGCTCTACGAGATTGGCCGCACGATCGACAAGACCGGCCCGGCCGGCGGGCAGCCCCGCAAACCGGTTCGCTGGATGATCCGCGGGCTCTTCCTGCAGCATCTGTATCAGCTGTCCGATCCGCAGCTGGAAGATCAACTGATCGACCGACTGAGTTTTCGCCGCTTCGCCGGGCTGCCGCTGGACCAAAAGGTACCGGATTTTTCCACCTTCTGGCGATTCCGCGAGGCCCTGGCCAGCGAGGGATACCTTGAGGAGCTGTTCGCGGAGGTAACCGGTCAGCTGGAGGCCAAAGGGCTGATCCTGAAACGCGGAACGGTCGTCGATGCAAGTATTATCGAATCGGCGGGGCGCCCGCTTAGCGACGATAAACGCCGGGAATTAGAAGAGCAGCCTTCGGCCCAAATCGACACCGATGCCGATTCGACCCGGAAAGGCGGGACTCACTACTTTGGCTACAAGGGTCATATCGGGGTGGATGTGGGCAGCAAGCTGATTCGCCAGGTGAGTTTTACGGCGGCCTCTCCGCATGACTCCACCCAACTGGAGAACCTGCTCAGTGGCGACGAGCGGGCGATCTTTGGCGACAAGGCCTATCCCAGCAAGGATCTGAAGGTCCGGTGCCGCCAGCAGGGCATCTACTATGGGATCTTAGATAAAGCGTACCGAAACACCCCGCTGAGTGGTTCCCAGAAAGCCCGAAACGAGCGCAAGCGGCGGGTGCGGCGCTACGGGGAACATCCTTTTGCGGCCCTTAAAAACCGGTATGGCATGGCCGTCGCCTCCGCCAAGACCAAACTGCGCAACAAAGCCCGGTTTATCCTGGCGGCCCTGTGCTGGAATATCGAGCGGAGCATCAGCTGGGCGAAATCCGACTCGCCGCTACTCCCCACGGCAGCCCCCTGATGGGATTGGTATACCCACCGGGGGCCGAATCGGCCTCGAGGGCCCGATTTTCGGGCCCAAAACAACACAAATAACGATGATGATCGACGATTTAGACGTTTTTTCAGTCTGTGAAATCAAAAATTGAGAAAACCCGAAAAGAACAGGTAATTCAAAGCCCCCTAATTTTAAAAAAACGCTAAAGAACCTATTAACTTTGCTTTACGCTACCTTGTATTATTTTCAGCGATGAATAATTATATACTTTAAAGTAAGTTCTTAATTAAGTATTTATATACTCTACTATGGCACAAGTGGACGCCCATCTGCGTTAAAACTTCAGGCGGACTTGCTTGCGCCAGACTGGGGTAAATGATGCGGTAGTTTTCTCCCTTTTCTAAAACCACCGCAGTATCAACGTTTGAGATTCCTCACCTGATAAATCGGGACTCGGAATGACCAACAAGGACCAAAGCAATATCGTCATCCTGCACTACGATGCAGGATCTCATTTGACTGTGATCTTAAAACAAGTATATTCTGGTTTTGGGCAACGAACCCGACGCTGGCGAGTTTATAACTCGTGCCAAATAACGACTTATACAAAGAATCAGAACCCTTGGAGGTTTTCAAAACCTCCAAGGGTTTTAATTACCGGGGCGATTTAGCAATGTACTACGAAGCCTCACCTATGTTAAAACTATGGTGACCATGATTGAGTGAAATGGTGGATGGGTTAAAATGTCCGCCAGCAGTACGGGACCAGCGAAGCTGGATCAATTGATCAAGGCCGGGTCATACGGTAAAAAAATATTTTACCTACTGGCGCGAGTTTGTAACTCGTGCCAACTGTTTAAATTTAATCGGGTTGTCTTGCTTATTTTCTCAGTGCCTCCGGCCCGTGGTTTCTTAGTTTACCATTAATTTTGGCTGGCTTTCGCCCTTTTCTATAACCACCGCTATATCAACGTTTAAGATCCCTCGTCTCCCGACCCTTGTCGGGATCCTCGGGATGACCGTGCAAGTAATTGTAAATACGGATCCAAATTCCATCCGGGATCGAAGCTTTCATCAGCCGATGCGTTTTTTGATTCCTTTTTTGCGCATTCAAAAAAGGAATATATAGTTCTCCTCGAAAAAACAATTAAGTGGCTTCTTATGAGTCCAAAGAATGACCTTGTTCATTTTGGCTTAATTAAAAACGAACCAAAGAACCAAAAGATCAATGTGGCGAATTCCCGGGCGGTGCATAATGCAGAAAAGCATCAGCTGGCCGGCAGGCTTACTAATTTCTTCCGCCAATTTTGTATCAAAGAAACAATCATTACCCCACCCGGCTTTTCTGCCCTGCGCGCTTTATCAACGCTCATAACCAGAGGCTTTAAACCGAAAAAGATTTGTTTGAAAGCGGCTGGCTGGGGCCGTCTAAAAGAGCATGCCTGCCGGCCGGCCCTGTGGAATGCCACAACGTGGCCCCGGCCGGCCGGGATTCCACGGGGCAGCCGCTTGAGTTTATCTTTTTCTGCGCTTTTTTGCCGCCCGTTTTTTGCGCAAACAAAAAAGGGGCGTACTATTCATTTTAAAAAGCGGATCTTTTTAATTGGTTTTATACCTATACTTGAGACATTCTATTTTTATTACCACTTTCGGGCAGCCAAAAGTAGAGCGAAGATTTGCTATCTTTATGGCTCGTAGTTGATCGGAAAAATATTGTTATTATACGTTCTATTGTTGATGTTCATTTTTTGAATGCGCAAAAAACGCACCGGGGAATCGTAGATGTTGAACTGATATATCTTTAACTGCATAAGCTGCTTTTAACCGTTTAATGCTTGTGGGTCATCTTTCCCGCGATTCCCCGGCCCCCCGATACTCTTTTTCAGTGATATAAGCTTTTGTTATTCTGATCACGCGTTTCCGGCATTCGAAAGGTGATATCTCTGGTTGGACTGGGGAATGACTAACTAAAACCAAGCAACATAGTCATCCTGCGCCCCGACGCAGGATCTCATTAAATTTATAAATCAAGAAATAGAGACATTTTAATTTCTAAGGTTAGATCTTAGCGTGATTCCGCATCTCAACTATACAAAGCTTTCTTGCCGAAGGATACCGTCCAAAATATTTAACCTGCTGGCGCGAGTTTGCAAATCGTGCCAACTATTTAAATTAACCAAGTTTTCTCATTCATTTTTCAGTGAAGCCCCTGGCCCGCGGTTTCTTGGTCTACTATATGGATTGGCCAAAAATGGGCGAAGAAAGATCACCGGCAGCCAAAAGTGGCGCAATACAGGGCGATGTGCCGAGACAAATTTTAAATAATCAGGGATTTATATTTTTAACTTTGCCATGATAACTTTCCGGTGGCCCTAAATAACTTTTTTTGAGGCCACCCGTATCAACCACCAGTTTTTCGAGCACGGCTCCCGGAGCAACGTACCAAAATTTCAAGGTGTGCCTTCCGGGCGAGTTAACCTGTAAATTTGCGGTCATTATTTTAATATTCTGCATGACTGCTTGCTGCCAGGAGCGATGGCTCTTGGTTACATCCATTGTTATAATTTTAGGCTGCTGATCATCAATGGAGACCGCAAATTTCACTCCGCCTTTATCATGCACGTCAAGCGTAGGCAACATGTATGCCCGCACCTGAATTTTACCGCTGTGGGTTAAATACATATCATACTCCAAATGCGGGCTGTCGCCGCCGGGGTTCAGGGTATCGGCTGTCACCGGCTCAGCCATCATACCCGATAACGTCCGCCCCAGATCGGGTATTTTTTGCCAGTGAATATGTTCCGTATTGACGGCACGTGAGTAGTGCACGGCTTCCATTGAGACGTAGCCATAAGCCTCGGCAAAGCCTTTGATATTACGTCGCTTGGGCCGTTTCGGGTTAATTATTTTCGCCTGAACCGTCACTTTTTTGCCCTGACCTTGAATAATAATGGGCACCTGGTGCGTTCCAGCGGGAGCTTTTTGCCAGTCAACATGAACCCACAGGCGTTTTTGTCGATAAACCCGTCCCTGCTTAGAACTTACTTTCAGCCAGGGAACGGATGCTTCAACCCGGTAATCAAACGGTTTTTGTCCGCGGTTGAACACCTCGATATACCGCATTTGGGGCTGAAATTTATTGAATGAGGGAAGCTCCGCAGTGCTGTCGGACCGGGGCCACCATTGCCTGGAGCCCTGAACAGCCACGCCCATTGCAGCCGAGTCGGGAAGGGTAATATGACGGACAGCGGGCATTTTGCGGTGTTTGGGCTGATGCCATGACTTAAACCCAATATGAATCTGATCCATCATATGATTCCATTTGCCATTTTTCATCACCTTATTATAATAACGAGACAGTAGTGAATCGCGGGCGAACATATCTTTCACGCTATCCGCCAGTATGTTCGTCATGGCCCTACCCTGATGCGCATACCAGCGGTTTTTTCCCGTCGTCACGTACAAATCATTCACATTGGCACAGGCTTCCACCGGGTATAGTACCAACTGGTAAAATGCTGCCTTTTTATCTTTGGGCAATTGTTTATAAATATTCCGGGCTTTTGAGGCAAGCTTATTATAATCATTTACCACACGCTCGGCTTCCCGGTAGTGAAATAAACTGTACGTATGGGGTGAAAGTAAATCCGGCTTTCGTCGGCCGTTATACTTCGTATATTTGGTGATGATGGATGCGATTTCACCCGCATATTTTTTACCAAACTGCTGTGCAGCCCATTGCCTTGTATAATCAGGCAAGCGATTGGCCGGCCATTTCTTGGGATTCCAGGCATAATCCAGAAAGAATGATATTGGAAATTCCATCGGCTTCAGATCACCAACATTGACGATCCATATACGGCGGGCGTGATACTGGTAGGCCATGTGCATCTGTTCCCATACTTTTGGAATGGGATTGGTATTGAGCCATTTATAACTTCGCGGTCCGCCGACGTAATCGAAATGATAATAAACCCCGAAGCCTCCGGCACGTGAACTGTCTTTGAGCTCGGGCAGTCGCCGGATATTTCCCCAGTTATCATCAGAATAAAGCAGGGTGATATCTTTTGGCACCCGCATGCCCTGATCATAATATTTTTGCACCTCCTTGTATAGCGCCCATACCTGCGGGGTCTTTGATGCCGGCTTGCCCGTCACACTGGCAATGATGTTCCGCTGGTCATGAATGATTTTTTCCAGCAACTTGATGTTGGTCGTATCACTCATTGGCTTGTCACCGTTGCCGCGCATGCCGACTGTTACAATACTTTGGCGGTCATCCATCCGACGAATGCCCTTGCGCCAGAAAGCCCGCAGTGTATCGGCGTTGGTGCGATAATTCCAGGGACCGTGGCCGAACGTCTTCCATTCCTGAACGGAGCGCATCATCGGTTCGTTATGCGCCGTGCCCATCACGATGCCGTATTTGTTGGCAAGCACGGGATTCAGGGTATCATCCACGGCAAACGACTTTCCCCACATTGCCGGCCACAGATAATTGGCCCGCAGCCGCAACATCAACTTAAAAACATGCCGGTAAAATTTATGATTGAATCCACCAAATTTTTCGTTCACCCATCCGGACAGTGCCGGAGCTTCGTCATTTATGAAGATCCCGCGATATTTGACCGCCGGCGGACCGTAATGATACATCCCCTTTTTTACAAATACGGTTTTCTTTTTTTTCGGGGGAACATCCGCCCACCAGTGCCACGGCGAAACGCCCATTTGCCGGGAAAGTGTGAACACCCCGTAAGCCGTGCCCTGGCGATCGCTCCCCACAATCACCAATGCTTTTTTGATACCTTTT
This sequence comes from Balneolaceae bacterium, assembly GCA_035638715.1. Lineage (GTDB taxonomy): Bacteria > Bacteroidota > Rhodothermia > Balneolales > Balneolaceae > SMO-BIN1. The sequence goes on along the minus strand of DASQZL010000235.1, from coordinate 1,293 downwards.
TCTGGATGATCCACCACCTGCAAATTGTAGGCTTCCCATTTACCTTTGATGTTGCCGACATTAATTTTTCCTTCTTTTATCAGCTGACGGATGAGGGCGGATTTTTGTATAGATCCGATAATGATAGCTATGGGCGATGCAGCAGAAAAGGAATGTGTGATCACGGATTTTTTATCGGTAACCCGCCGGATATCCTTCTGCAACATTTCTGCTGCTTTATTCACTACAAAATAGTCGCTGCTATCCACGCAAATAGCTGCCGTTTGATGAGCTGATACAACCGGAAAAGCACCTGCCCGCCTTTTTATAGTAACAAAATTTTGGGCGCGCACACGCACCCCGAATAATACGAATACGGCCAAAAGAAATAAAAATCGTCTTTTCATTGGAAGTAAACCTCTTGTCGTAATTTAGTTGCAAGGTCCTCTCAAAGTGCCTGGTTAATTTTCTTTAATAAAGGCGCAGCTCAATTCATTTATCATTTAATTAATATCGTGGCGGCACCCGTACTTCATGGGTTTTATAATATTTTAACGACTTTTTGGGTTTGGGATACTGATCCGGAATGGGCTGGTGTGAAAATGTCTGAAAATACAGCAGGCAGGCATTGCGCCACCAGACGGCCTCCTGATACTCCAGTTGTAACAGCGCCTTCTCATGATCATATCGTTGCTTGTCAATTTTTCCCTGTAATGAATTCCATACCTTTTGGGTCCAACGGACCGAATCCACCCCCTGATAATATTTTTTACAAAGCTCTTGCCAAAGCGTCTTACCGGATGGCATCTTGTAATTCCAACTTACATAATGAAACCATAACAAATATTTTTGAGGTGTTGTTTTAATTTTAGAAAACTTTTTTGTCACCGGCGGAAAATATTGCGCAATCGCACCACTTCCGGACGCGGTCCGGTCAAATCCGATACCCGATGAATCGGCCCGGTGATAATAGGTGTTACGCCATTCCAATGGTCCCTTGTTATACCACGGTGCCGGTCCCCAGTGATGCGGCTGCTCAAAAAGATCATTCAGCCCCAGTGGATCCCGGCAAAGAACCCCAATTTGGCGCGAAGCCAGCATTATCTTTTTCACCTTTTTGACAAAAACCGGGTCGTTGGTGAACGTCATCCGGATCCATTCATCCGCAATCTGGGCTGATGACAAATTATGATTCCATGCCAGTCGGCCGAAGGCATACCAGTTGGCCTGCCCGAACGGTTGCCCCGTCCAGTTTTCATCCGTCCCGGTATTAGCCACACCGGCAATGCCCGTTTTATCATAATGAAAAAGACT
>DASQZL010000234.1:0-4566 GCA_035638715.1 Balneolaceae bacterium | reverse complement strand
CTTCCCCGGGTGGGTGTCTTTGCAGATAAAACCGATATATAAGGTCGACTTATTGTACAGCACCTTGGCATAGGTCGCCTGCAGGGCCTTCCGGTTGTCATTCGGCATCACCTCGTAGCGTAGCCGCACGCGGCGGGCCCGCGACCACAGCGAATCCCGCAGGCTGCCGCTGAGCGGCAGATCCCCATGGATCCGCACGGCCGGTATGGTCTGGGTCGTATCGGACTGCCCCATCGCCGCCGCAGGCAATACCAGAGAAATAATCGCTACCAACGGTATATATTTAATGATTTCCTGTATCCTCATAAATATAGGTGATCGGATTAGGGTCAAGTTTGATGTTTTTATCTGATTAATTGATTACCCGTTTGGCAAAGCTATATACTGCAACAAAGCTTTACGCACAGAAGGCCAGCTTTTTGAGCTGTGCTGCCAACAGATTAACCGGCGGGCGTTAAGCAAGTTAGATGGGAATAGATTACTTACTTTTTTAATACGCATACGTTGATTTGCCAAACTTGCATATCAAGGATCAAATTCCTCTATTTGTTCAATTAAGATTCGTAGTTCTTCCTTTGTATCTGAAGGTATATCTTCTATAAAAGGCATTGTAATTATCTTTTTTGCTTTGCGAACCGTATTTCGATTTTCGGGATCATCAGCCAGCCAGCGTTCCCATTTTTGTTCTTCCTGCCCTGTTGCCTCATCTCTCAGCCAGCGAATAAAAGATTCATCATTAAGAAGTTCTTCAAGATTTGAATGCTGTAAATCCAATTTATTACCCATTAATTGTCAATATAAGATAGGGCGATTAACAACCCCCTCTCCTTTTTTAAAGAGAGACTCAGATGTTAAATCTACTTGAATAGCTTGACAGGATAAAACGCGTTTTACCGTGTAACGTGCGCTCTTAGCGTCATTAGTCAATTATTTACAAAATTTTGCAAACTATTGATTCCCTTTGATACATGATTATAAATGCTAAATAGTGATTTTCATGATCTAATTTCTCCTTATTTAGAATAAAATGTTCGTTTGAGTGCATACTCTCAAACAGAGACCTCTCCATGAATGTTCAAAATATATCACAACAAAAACAGAATGGTCATCATACGCTTCGCGATGCATATGATGACCGATTTCCGCATGAACTACATACTTCTTTTGTTAATTTTTATAATTTTAACTGGCCCCAGCAACCCAGAAGGTTTTAGTGGCGTATCGGCTTTATAAAATCTTTTAATCGGGAAACTGGTCCAGGTATACGTCTTAGAAACATTCGGTTGCTCATCGCCAATCAGTCGATTGACCCATAAATTGGTAACTTTGATTCTAATGGTGTTTGAGCCTTTTTTCAGGGCTTTCGTAATATTTACACGGAATGGTATTTTCCATACGGTGCCAAGGGATTGTCCATTAACAGAAACCTGGGCCAAATCTTTCACCGTACCCAAATCAAGCCAGAGTTGTCCACCCTGATCAAACCAACTCGCCGGAGCATTAATGGTCTTCGTATAAGTCCCCGTTCCGGAAAAATATTTTATGCCCTTATTATCATTTTTATTCCAGGCCGTCAGTGAATCGAAAGTGGCTTCTGACGGTGCTCCACGTTTTGCCTGAAAATGTACTTTCCACGGTCCTTGAATAGTCGCAATTTGCTGCTCTGTAGGCGATGGAACCCTGCGTGAAGCTTCTTTAGCCTTATTTTGAAACACAACAAACTCGGCACCATTGGGCTCGAGGTGAAGCGGCACAGTGGTAGATCCGCCGTTGATACGGTATGAGGCATCTTTAACTTTGCCGGTAACCGCATTCCAAATTTGTGGGGATTTACCGGTAACCCTAAAAGTGGCCTGTATATTTTGAACCGTATCATTCCGGCTGTCAACCCAGTAAATATCTTTGTTACCCATTCTGCGATGGACGTACAGAAGTTTGGTATCCTTGTTTGACTTGACGTATTGGAAATCCGGCATAATATTTAATGAGGACAATGCCTGACCGATGCTGTATCCGGCATAGATTTTACCCTTTCCAATGTTGTTTACGCCACTTTCATTAGCCCATAACTTATTTGCCAGGGCTTTGAATTCCTGTTCATTATCGCTGAGGCTTGGCGTTCCTATTGGTTTGTTACCCACAACGATAGCACCGGCTTTAACCATTTTTTGAATCTTACGCAAAACCGCAAGTGTCATGTAGCGGCTGTTGTGGCCCAGGGCCAGAACTTTATAGCTCATGCCCGTAGGTGTTATAATAGAACCGTTCTTTACCGAAAACTGATTTTTCAGAGCCTCTGCATTTACGAAATCGTATGCATAACCCTCGGGAACAGGTGGAAGTACCTGATTAAAAAGGGCCGTAATGTTACTATCCTGACCATAGTAATAAGCAACGTCGGCCACAAAATGTCCCTGTTGAAGCATATAGCTGCTCCGGGCCAGGTAATTCATCCACGGGCCGGCTTCTTTAGCCCATGTTTCATGACGGTTGAATGTCTGTCCAAATGGACCAAGTGTAAATCCGGGAATTTTGTCATCCACCGGCTGATGTGCCGACTCATGGATCACAAAACGATTCACTCCACTGGCAAGCTCCATATCAGCTGTTGGTTTCAAGGTCTGAGGATACCATCCCCAAAGCTGGCCAGCCGAAGTCATGGATTCCGCTGCAACAAGATTCTGTCCGTAAATATGTGCTACAGATGCCGACTCTCGAACATCAGCCTTATAGTCCGTCCGGATTTTCGTACCTCCAAAGAATCCACCGGGCACCCACATGGCACTCATGGGAACATCCGCATCTGCTTTGACTGACATGCCATCGGCGATGAGGGCTCGTCCGCTTTCATGCGATTCGGAATAAAGCCCCATATCGCGTTTGTGCAACATCTTTGTAAGCAGTCTATAGTGATTTTTGGTAATCAGATGGGCAATAGTTTGACGAAAATCCCACAAAAAACGGTCGCTCGCTCCCGAACTCTGAACAACGTAGCCGGCCAATACCGGAAACCAGGACTTCATGCTATATCCATTAAGCTTTTTGAAATCCTGCATCATATTCTCGGTCCAGTTTTCGGCACCCGCCTCCCAGCTGTCAGTTGTCATATACTGAAGACCTTTCTTGCCCATCATACCTCCGGTTGCGCTTTTGTACATATTCAGGTAATGCGTGAAATATGATCGAACATCGTTTGCGCTCATTTTATCCACTTCAAGACCGGTAGCCTCCGCCGATGCAGGATGATTGGTAATGCCAAGCAGAGAATAACCCATTCGTAGAACCATCCAATTGCCCGGGGGAGGTGTCCAGGAGAGTGTTCCGTCTTTTTTCATTTTTGAGGTAAGATCTATCACATCACTTTTTTTGACGGCGTCGGATGACGGAATCGCCCTGGTAGCCATGCTATATATATTCGTAGCTGTTATAAATGCCGCCTTGTCTGTGAGTCTGTTAACCCTTGCACCGGTGTGCAAATTAAACTCAGAGATTTCCGTCCCATGGGGACCGGACGAATTACCACCAAACATACCGGAAGCTCCATTGGATGGTGGGGGTTGTGGGGTTTTCACTGTAAATCGAAAATATTTCGCGGTAACCGGTTTGAAGGTCAGAGTACGTTCACCAACTCCATCAGTCGGTATTGTTAGCACGGTGTGGAATGTTTTGCCATCATTGCTAACTTCGAGTGCGCGGTTACTACCCGAACGTCTTCCAAACCTGCGACCGCCACCGAGGATGCCAACAGTTAGAGACTGGAAAGTCTGTGGTTTAGAGAATTCGTACTGAACCCATGCTTTTTTCCCAACTTTAGCTGAGGGCAACAAGGTTGTGTCTGCTAAATTTCCATTGGTTAAAGAAGTAAGATTAAAGTTTCCACCACTCGAAGTAACCTTGGGGTGTAATGACTGGAGGGTCTTGTCATCATTGGGCAACTTGAACGCGATGACGGCGACATCCTTATAGTATGTGGGTTTTTTAGCATTTTTATTGGCATTGGAAACGCGCCTTCCCTGAAAAGGAATATTCTGAAATGGACCGGTTGTAGCAGGTGGTTGGGGCAGTTTACCATTAAATGACTGGCCGCCTTTTATTCTTGTCTTGCTCCATACATATTTTTTCATTCCCTGGGATGGCTTGACCCACGGACCTCCGCTTTCACTCCAGCCCGGCGAACTGTCAATATTCAGCTCCATATTCAGAGAATCCGTTAGCCTGGTCGTGAGCCGAAACGCATCTTTCCATCCGGGCGTCATATATTTTAGGCGATGCTTTACGACCGTTGGGGTCTGTATAGCAGCATTTATAGAAGTAACCCCTGCAATACCCACACTATGCATCCAATTCAGGTCTTCCCGGATACCTTTTTTAGTGATGTTACCATTCATCCAGTGCCACCAAACACGCGGCTTGGCACTTTTCGGTGGGGTTTCGAAATGACGATATAATGCGTTAGACCGGTTTGCCCTTATCGCTTGTGTTGTCTCCTGGGCATTTGCTAATTGGCAAAACGTTAGCAGTATCCCCGCCATCATACCAGATATAAAAAGAACTTTTTTCATAATG
>DASQZL010000233.1:0-9823 GCA_035638715.1 Balneolaceae bacterium | reverse complement strand
GATTTTGAGATAACGTTTTTTCCCGATTCAGGTTCAAAAATGGTTGGTTTTGATTATGTGGAAGACGGTTCTTTTAAAAATGGAAAATGGCGGGCCGGGAGAAGACTCAATGGAGATGCCATAAGTCATAGCATCCGTCTGTCAGATATGGCAGCGCAGGGGAAAACGGGAAACGTCGTGCGTATTTCGAATGGCCCATCTATTCGTAAGGTTAAAGTATATAAGTTTTGAAAAAGGAAGTGTGAATAGCGTGATAAATTTTTTTGATTCAATTTTGCAAGTTTTACAGTAGATTTAAGGTATTGATGTCTCTATAGTTATCGAAGGTGCATTGTATCATTTACTTCCTAAACGCCATCTTACACCATGTAATATTTGACTTCTTGTTTGCAGCACACAGCAAAAGAGGACCAAATAAAAAATGCCAGAAAATAGAAGTAAGCAGATATCCCGCTTATGCAAACGGGGATAGAAGAAAAGTGTAAAATTTAATCATCAGATCTGCAACGCAGATTCCAATCAATTTTAGCTAATTAGATAAAATATGTCCATAACAAAGCAATTTAAGCATTTATTTATAACGACTATTTCTCTTCTGTTTTTGGTTTTGATGTTTACGTCATGTAACAAATCCAGAAAAGTTGATTTATCCTGGCCGGTGGCCACGAAGATGAGTAAACCGTGGACGCGCTGGTGGTGGCTGGGGAATGCCGTAGATACGACGGGGCTCCGGTATAACCTCAGGCAGATGCACCAGGCCGGGATCGGCGGGACCGAGCTCTCCCTTATTTATGGGACCAAAGGCTACGAAAATCAATTTATCAAATTTTTGTCCCCGAAATGGATGCAGATGTATGGCTATACCGTCTCTGAGTCAAAAAAGTTAAATATGGGCGTTGATTTGACGGGCGGGACGGGCTGGCCGTTCGGCGGGCCCAACGTATCCATCCAGAATGCCGCATGCCGTGCTATCTTCCAAAAATATCACCTGAAAGGCGGGCAGTCGTTACAAAAGCCGGTGGTGGTGCAAAAGAAGCATCAGCGGGGTAAAGCTCCGCTGCAGGCACTAATGGCTTATTCCGATAAAGGTAAGACGATTAACTTGACAAATAAGGTTCAACCGAATGGCGATTTAAACTGGACGGCCCCGGCCGGCAATTGGACGCTGATTGCGGTCTTCAACGGTAAAACGCTGCAAAAAGTAAAGCGGGCAGCGCCCGGTGGAAAGGGATGGGTTATGGATCCGTTTTCTAAAAAAGCATTATCAGATTACTTAAAACGGTTTACTAAAGCCTTCAAAAGCAGCAAAAGTCCGTCACCACAAGCATTTTTCTGTGATTCCTACGAGGTGTTCGGGGCCGACTGGTCGCCGGATTTTTTCAATGAGTTTTACAAGCTGCGTGGATATCACTTGCAAGATTACCTGCCGCAGCTGCTGGGCAACGGGAAAAAAGATACCGTCAAAAGAGTCCGCCAGGATTACCGACAGACGCTATCGGATATGCTGCTAAATAATTTTGTAATTCCGTGGAACAAGTGGGCACATCAGATGGGCAGCAAAACGCGTTATCAGGCGCACGGTTCGCCCGGCAATCTGCTGGACTTATATGCGGTGGCCAATATCCCGGAGACTGAGACGACGGGCCACACCACTTTTATGATCAATGGCACGAAAGTGCATAGCGGCAACTCATTTTTCATGAAATTTGCCTCCTCGGCAGCTCACATCCGCGGCAGGAAATATGCCTCTTCAGAAACATTTACCTGGATGATGGAGCATTTTCGTTTTCGTCCCTCGGTAGCCAAACCCATTCTTGACCAGTTGTTTCTGTCAGGTATCAATCATGTGGTCTATCAGGGTACCCCTTATTCACCCAAAGGAGCGCCATGGCCGGGCTGGCAGTTTTATGCTTCGGTTGATCTTTCCCCCTACAATCCCATATGGCCGGATATGAAGGGATTTGACCAGTATATCACCCGCTCGCAATCGTTTCTGCAGTCGGGCAAGCCGGACAATGATTTTTTGCTCTATTGGCCGGCGCAGGATCTCTGGTACAATCTAAAAGGGCCGCTGGCCTATCAGCTTTCGTCCGGGAATACCGGGAAGTGGCTTCAGCCAACACCTTTTTATAATGCAGCAAAACGGATAAAGCAGGATGGCTACAGCCTGGATTATATTTCGGGCCGTTACCTGCAACGAACCACCGTGAAAAAAGGGTTGCTTCAAACCCCCGGTGCCCGCTATAAAGCGCTGGTCGTCCCGCCCTGCCGGTTTATGTCGGTTGGCACCCTGCAGGCCGTGCTGCGGCTGATTCAACATGGCGGGAAGGTGATTTTTTTGGATCACCTGCCAAAAAATGTTCCGGGATTAGGCAATCTGGCCCAGCGCCGGCAGCAGTACAAAAAACTGGTGCAGAAATTTCCTGAAGGGCTATCATTTAATAACAATAAAAAGCAAAGGCTGGGCAGCGGTGAACTGATAACCGGCAGTGACCTGAAAAAAACGATGTCGCTGACCGGCGTCCCGGCCGAAGCCATGGTCGAGGAGGGGCTTAAATATGAGCGAAGAAAGCTGCCGGACGGGACGGCGTATTTCATCAAAAATCCGCACACGCATAAAACGGTGGATGGCTGGGTGCCGCTGAGCGTGCCAGCGACCTCGGCGGCTATCTATGCGCCCTATTCGGGCAAAAAAGGTGTTGCGAAAACACGCTCGGCCAATGGCCACACGCAGGTGTATTTGCAGCTGCATCCCGGGCAGGCGCTGATCGTGCGGACCTGGAGCCACAAGAATATCAGCGGAAACCCGTGGAGCTATTATAAAAAGAAAGCCCGGCCTGTAAAAATAGGCGGTCCCTGGCAGTTTTCCTTTGGTCAGGGCTGGCCGTCGATTCCCGGCCATTTCAGGATGCACCAGCTGCATTCGTGGACGAGCCTGAACGACAGCGCGCGGACGTTTGCCGGCACGGGGATTTACGAGACGCACTTTAAGGAGCCCACTACCAAAGCCGGCAACTGGCTGCTCAAGCTGGGCAAAGTTAATTACGGGGCCAAGGTATTCCTCAACGGACATAAGGTAGGCACCCTGTGGGCGCTGCCTTTTGAGGCGCGCGTGGGGGCGTACCTGAAGAAAGGGGAAAATACCCTGAAGATTGAGGTCTCCAACAGCGGGGCCAACCGGATCGCACAGTACGACCGGACCGGCCGGAAATGGAAGAAGTTTTATGATATTAATTTTGTCAACATGAACTACAAACCTTTTGATGCCTCCGGCTGGAAAACCGTTTCCTCCGGGCTGCTTGGCCCGGTCACGCTGACACCGCTTGTCAACAAGAAATTTTAGCAAAAATAACAGATAGATATATTATGCAGTATTCCGAAAATCTGAAAATAGGTTTATTTGGCATTGGCTTGGATGCCTATTGGCCGCAATTCGACGGCTTAAGGGAACGGCTGGAGAGGTATCTCAAAACCGTTGAAGGGCGATTGAATAAATACGGAGCGGAGATAGCCAATGCAGGTTTGGTGGATACTTCTGAGAAAGCCTTTGAAACCGGTCACTATTTTCGGCAAAAAGATGTCGACCTTATATTTCTGCATGTCACTACCTATGCGCTGTCGTCTACTGTGCTTCCGGTCGTTCAGCGAGCTGATGTTCCGGTTATTATTTTGAATTTATCTCCGGAATCATCTATCGATTATGAGTCTTTTAACCGGTTGAACGACCGCACTGAAATGACCGGCGAGTGGCTGGCCCATTGTGCGGCATGCCCGGTACCGGAGATCGCCAATGTTTTCAACCGGGCCGGTATCGATTTTCATCAAATCACGGGAATATTACACGATGATGAGCCCTGCTGGAATGAAGTAAAGGAATGGGTGGAAGCAGCACAGGTTGCTAATATCATGTTTCATAACCGGCTGGGTTGCATGGGACATTATTACGGGGGTATGCTGGATATCTATTCGGATTTCACCCAGATTTGTGCTCACTTTGGTGGGCAGGTAGAAATTATTGAAGTGGATGAATTGTCGGCATTGCGAAGAGATGTGAAGGAAGACCAAATTGAAGATCGGCTCGACCTCTTTGATGAAGAGTTCAATATTCGGCCGGATTGTTCAGCGGAAGATTTGGAAAAAGCGGCTCGAACATCCGTTGCTCTCGATCAGTTGGTAGATAAATACGGTTTGGGGGCAATGGCCTATTACTATAAAGGGACCGGCAATCCGGAGAATGAAGAAACAATAAGCACGATTATACTGGGCAATTCACTGCTTACCGCAAGGGGAATTCCGGTTGCCGGTGAGTTTGAGATCAAGAACGCCTTGGCAATGAAAATTATGGATAGCTTCGGCGCGGGAGGATCCTTCACGGAATATTACGCGATGGATTATGATGATGACGTCGTACTTATGGGGCATGATGGTCCCGGACATATTAAAATTGCTGAGGGGAAAACCAAGGTGAAACCGCTTGAGGTCTACCACGGTAAAGTTGGAAAGGGACTATCAGTTGAGATGTCGGTTAAACATGGTCCGGTCACGCTGCTCTCTGTCGTACAGGATGGTGACGGCGAGCTCTTTCTATTAACTGCGGAAGGAGAATCCGTGCCCGGACCAATTCTTGAGATTGGCAATACTAACAGTCGCTATAAATTTTCTGTTGGTGCCCGTGAGTTTGTGAATAACTGGAACCGGCAGGGGCCGGCTCATCATTGCGCCGTGGGCGTGGGACATATCGCTTCCAAAATTAAAAAATTGGGAAATCTGCTGGATATGAAAGTGGTACAGGTTTGCTAAAGGTTTTCTTATAGTTTAAATCAATCTGGATATTATTAATGAACATCGTATTAGGAATTTTTTACCATGCCGTCGGGGGTTTTGCAGCGGGTAGCTTTTACCTGCCTCTTAAAAAGATTAAAAAGTGGGCCTGGGAAAGTTACTGGCTGGTCAATGGATTTGTATCGTGGATTATCATGCCCTGGCTGGTCGCCTATTTAACTGTCCCAGAGCTTCTCAGGTTATTTCATCATGCCCCTGCGAGCAGTATATTCTGGTCTTTCCTGTATGGCGTTTTATGGGGTATCGGTGGGCTGACTTTCGGCCTGACGATGCGCTATTTGGGCCTTTCACTGGGATATTCCATGGCACTGGGACTTACGGCCATGTTTGGTACTATAATACCACCTATTTACTTCGGTAAATTCACAGCTATGCTTGTCCACAAGGCCGGACAGGTAACATTGGGAGGGATCATGATTACGCTTTTAGGAATTGCCCTGACCGGCTGGGCCGGATTTCTCAAAGACCGGGAACTCTCGGAAGGTGATAAAAAAGCGGGAATTCAGGAGTTTGATTTGGTAAAAGGTATCTGGGTGGCGGTTATCGCCGGTATAATGAGCGCTTGTATGGCGTTTGGAATTCAGGCGGGCAAGCCGATTGCCAATCTTGCCGTCAAATTTCATACGCCGGATCTTTTTCAGAATTCACCGGTATTTATCGTAATTTTTGCAGGTGGTTTTGTATCAAATTTTATCTGGTGTATTTATCTAAATATCAGGAATAAAACATTTGATGATTATTTAAATATTGATACGCCACTTTTGATTAATTATATATTCTCTGTTCTTGCTGGTATCGTCTGGTATTTCCAGTTTATGTTTTATGGGATGGGCACCTCGCAAATGGGTAAGTACGGTTTTGCCAGCTGGAGTATTCACTTTGCTTTTGTCATCTTTTTTAGCAACATGTGGGGACTGCTCACCAATGAATGGAAAGGGGTTCGTCGACGCACGATGTGGCTGATATACGGTGGATTAGTGGTCTTGGTGCTCTCGGCCTGTATTATTGGCTATGGGAATTATTTGTCAAGTTAAAATTAGAAATACTCGGAAAAGTAACATGTAGAAAAGGATTTAAAAATCATAAATAATCAAGATAAATATGAAAAAATCAAACATAATATATCTTTTACCAGCTTTAATACTTCTGATTTTATCAGGCTGCAGCCAATCAGGAAAGAAAAATTTTTCAGTCAATTATTTGCGGACGGAGTATTTAAAACATCCCCTGAGCGTGGACCTACAGCATCCGCGTTTTGCCTGGAATATGGAAAGCAGTAAGCGGGGAAGCCGGCAAAAAGCATATCAGATTTTGGTTGCCCATTCACCAAAAGATTTGACGGGTAAAAAGGCTGATATGTGGAACTCTAAGAAGATCAGCTCAGATAAATCGACGAATATTGCCTATGAAGGAAAATCTCTAAAAAGCAATCAGACATATTATTGGAAGGTGCGTGTTTGGAATCAAAAAAACAAAGCGACGTGGAGTAAAGTGGATACGTTTCACACGGGGTTGTTAAATAAGTCAGACTGGAAGGCTTCATGGATCAGTACGGGTGATACAACTATTTCTGCGCCCCTGTTACGAAAGAAGTTTTCATTGAAAAAAACAGTAAAACATGCCACAGCTTTTGTGACCGGTCTGGGGTTTTATAGACTTTATCTGAATGGAAAAAAAGTCGGTGATCATGTTTTAGATCCCGGAATCACTACTTATAAAAAGCGCATATTGTATTCAACCTATAATGTTACCAATCAATTAAAGAAAGGGGACAATGCCGTTGGTATTATGCTTGGAAACGGGCCCTGGCGTATGCACAAAGCCAAAGGTCGATATACTTATAGAAGGAAGCAATTATTGGGTCCGCTGGAAGCGTTAATGCAGCTTAATATTACCTTTACAGATGGTACGGATACGACGATTGCGACCAACAATTCCTGGAAGTATCACTCCGGGCCGGTAACGTACAATAACGTTTACGGGGGGGAAGACTATGACGCCAGAAAGATTCAAAAAGGCTGGGACGCGCCGGGCTTTAACGACTCCGGCTGGAACGCCGTTAAAACCGTTGATGGTCCGAGCGGGACATTGAAAGCACAGCTAATGCCAGCCATTAAGGTGATAAAAACCATTACGCCGGTTAAAGAGGTTCATCCCAAACCGGGACTGTATATCTATGATCTTGGGCAGAATATTCCGGGCTGGTGGCGTATTCAGGTTCAAGGCAAAAAAGGCTTAAAGCTGCAAATTCACGGGGCGGAGACCCTGGATGATTCGTTATTTCCAAAACCACTGGAAATGAAAGATCGGTTGAGCACGAAATTTAAATATCATAGTCAGGTATATACCGATTATACGTTAAACGGAAAAGGTACGGAAACGTTTGAACCGGGATTTTTCTATACGGGATTCCGGTATATCGCCGTTCGTACAAAGCATCCAAAAGACCTGAAATCGTTGAGTGTTCAGGGACGTGTCGTAGAAACAGCATTGAAAAGAGCCGGCCATTTTTCGTCGTCTGATTCGCTGCTTAATAAAATTCATCACGCGACGGTATGGGCTCAAATTGGAAATACCCATAGCTATCCTTCCGATTGCCCGACGCGTGAAAAAGGCGCTTATACCGGTGACGGTGAGGTGGTCGCCGAATCGGCATTACATGATTTCGACATGGGTGCCTTTTATACGAATTGGGTCGCTGATATGCACAACACCCAGCAGGATAATGGGCGGATCACCAACACTGCTCCCCAAATGTTGGGAGGACACGGCGGCGGCATTGCATGGGGAAGCGCATATATCCTGATTCCCTGGTGGATGCATCAATATTACGGGGATACCCGCCTGATGCAGAAATATTATACGTCGATGCAAAAATATATGCATTACCTGCATCACCTGGCCCGCAATGACTCCAAGCCAAAAGAAAAATATATTATCAATAATTTTGATGGGTTCTGGTTTTCTCTGGGCGAATGGTGCGCGCCGGGACAAAATGATGGTCCCAACCACCCGGTGGTCAGTACTGCATACTGGTATAATGATGCAGTGAAATTTGCTGATATCGCCCAAACATTGGGTAAAAACAAAGACGCCAGTCATTATCGGGCGCTCGCCGACTCAATTAAAAATGCGTTCAATAAAAAATTCCTGAATACAAAAACAAATTTGTATGGCACAAAAAAGCCCTATCAGACTTATTTGGTTCTGGCGCTGGCATTTAACCTGGTCCCGCAAGCGCATCGCGCTGATGTGACACATCAACTGGTCAATGATATCCGGCAAAATCATAATGATCACTTAAATACCGGTATTTTGGGGACAAAATATTTGTTCCCTGTACTCATGAATAGTGGCCATGCGGACTTAGCCTACAAAATTTTAACACAGACAACCTATCCGGGCTGGGGATTTTGGATGAAGCATGGTGCCACGACATTATGGGAAAAATGGTCTGGGAAGGACTCTCACAATCATCAGATGTTTGGTTCGGTGGATGAGTTCCTATACGAATATTTAGCCGGCATTCGAGCCCCGACCGATAAGGGAACTTCAACGGCATATAAACATATTCTGATTAAACCGTATGTGCCTGATACCCTCAAACAAGCCAGCGCTTCTCTGGAAACGGTCCGGGGGAACGTTCAGTCAAAATGGGTCCATAGTGCGCATCAATTGGAGCTTGATGTTACATTGCCGGCCAATACCTCAGGTGCGATTAGTATTCCCCGTCTGGGAATGAATAATGTGACCGTCACAGCTGATGGAAAACAAATATGGAATAACGGAAAATATGTTAGCGGTGGAAAGGGTATTACCGGAGGCACCCGCGAGGGGCAGTATATTACATTTAATGTCGGTTCAGGTAGTTACAAGTTTAAGCTTGCAGGAGAATGATGATACTTGAACCTTCCAAGGGTTTTGAACCCTTGGAAGGTTGGAGTAAATAAAATAAAGATGCAAAAAATTGCTTTCAAAATGAAACCAAAATAATATAATGGAAAATAGATTTGTACAAAGGGAATCAATCCATAATAAAAGCTTCTGTTTAGTTTTTGGACTAATGCTGCTAATTTTGGGCGGTTGTCAAAAATCAAAAACCACATCTCAACTACCCAAAATTACTAAAAATAAATTCACAAAAATTTTTAACGGTAAAAATCTAAATGGGTGGAAATATGATCCAACCTATTGGAGTGTAAAGAATGGGAATTTAGTAGGAACGATCACTCCCTCAACTATCGTCAAGCATAATACTTTTATAATATGGCAGGGGCATGTCCCGTCGAATTTTGTACTGAAAGTAGAATATAGGATTACCAAAAATGGTAATAGCGGTATCAATTATCGCAGCCAAATGGTAAAAGGGGTACCGTACGCACTAAAAGGGTATCAAGCGGATATAGCTGGGGCTGCTCGTTATGGCCCGGAAAAACGTGTTACAGGAAGTAACTATGAGGAACGAAGACGAACTACGTTGGCATCTATAGGTCAGAAAGTAGTTTTGCCGTCTATTCCTAATGCAGATTCGTTGCAGGCCCATATTAAAAATAATCACTGGACTGCATCAATAATAAAAGGATCACTTGGTAATAGAGATTCTTTAGAGGATCATATAAATTTTAATGGTTGGAACAAGTATCGTATAGTTGTCAAAGGTAATCATTTAAAGCATTATTTGAATGGAGTGTTGATGAGTGATGTAACGGATAATGATACTACTAACAGAAGGTTTAACGGATATGTGGGAGTCCAGGTACATGTTGGCCCTCCCATGAAGGTAAAGTTTCGCAATTTTCGAATAAAAAAATTGCCGGGTTCAAATAACTAATTTCAAGGATGAGTCGGTCATATGTATTACACTTATTGCTTGAATGCAGGAGGTAAATGACAGATTTTTATAATGATTTAAATTCTCAGGGAAAGCATTTATAACACTATGAAACGGAGTGATTTTTTAAAATCGGGTTTAGCAATGCTA
>DASQZL010000232.1:0-3402 GCA_035638715.1 Balneolaceae bacterium | reverse complement strand
TGATAAACGGTAGTCTTTTTTTATTTGAAGTGAAAAATTTTGACTGCGTTGACAGACTGTGCACCTTTCAGGAAGTGGTTATACATTGCTTATGATAACCCAGTTATTTTTTTATAGTAAAGTAGCTAAATGCATATCGCTCATAACGCTTTCCCTGCAACTGCTGCCGTCAATTTTTAAAACTCATCCTGTCCGTGAAATAACAAGAAAAAAACCTGTAAAGGCAGTCAGCGCTTATAAATTTCTCAACAGTATGGGAATTAATACCAGTGTTACAGCCGGTGGAGAGACGCTGAAAGGAACAATAAAAGCGCTTAATTATACGGGAATCCGATGGATACGGATCGGCCCGAATAATGGTAATACAACAAAAGAAATAATAACACTCCATAATAGAACAGGAGCCAAGGTTGATTATGGACTGCTAAGTGGCTATACAAATATTACGGCGCTTGTTGACACTGCGAAGATACTGGCACAACATGGAGCCCTGCTTGCAATCGAAGGCAATAATGAACCCAATAATTTTGGCATTGCTTATCGGGGAAAAAAGGGTGGAAATGGCTCTTCGTGGCTGCCGGTCGCAAAAGTTCAGCGAAATTTATATCGTACTGTCAAAAATGATTCAGTATTACATCGTTATCCTGTCTGGAATATTTCCGAAAGCGGGGCAGAACATCCCAATGTGGGGCTGCAATTTTTGACAATACCCAAAACAGCACAAACGAAAATGCCTGCCGGCACACGATATGCCGATTATGCGAATTGCCATAATTATATCACGCATCCGTCGTGGCCGGGACTGCATGATAATCAGACCTGGCGCAGTGCAAGTCCCGATTCCCTTTGTCCCGTGGATGGATTGTATGGCAATTACGGCCGGACATGGAGAAATCATTACGAAGGATATAGACAATCCAGACTTCAAACGTTGCCGCGGGTTACTACGGAAACGGGATATCCCACTGGGGATAAAGTGACGGAAAAGATACAGGGGCGTTTATACCTTGACTTGTATTTGTCCCAGTTCAAAAGGGGGTGGAGCTATACGGCTATTTATCTGCTGCGAATACGAAATTATGAGATCTCAACGGACAAGCCCTTTGCTATTTTTAACAATAACTATACACCAAAATTGCCGGCCCGTTATCTTCATAATTTCACTACTATTCTGGCTGATAAAAAACCGGTATCTTCACCGGGAAGGCTAAATTTTTCTATTCCCGATAAGCCTAAAACGGTGCACGATCTTTTATTGCAGAAGAGTAACAGGAAGTTTTACCTGGTTGTTTGGGGCGAGAAATTTAAAGGGGGCTCAGAAAATATTACTTTGCATATGGAAAAAAGGCATCACTCAATGAAAATTTATGATCCTACGGTTGGTACGTCCCCTGTTCGATCTGTTGGCCATACTCATTCAATCCATTTAACCATGAATGACCATCCCATTGTAATCGAAATTGGATGATATTCAGAAAGCTTAAAATCTCAAATAAAGTTAGTACAATGTATAAAAAATCAAACTTTGTTCTTACGGCAATACTATTCTCGCTTCTATTTGGTGTTCACTTATGTTATGGCAGCGACAGCCTGCATACCGTGCACTTCTCGCATCCGAATATCATCCGATACAATAAGCACGGTTTTATCATTAATGGGAAACGCACCTATATTTTTAGCGCTGGATTTCATTATTACCGTTTAACGCCCAAGCTGTGGAATGATCGGTTGCAGAAAATTAAAGCGGCGGGTTTCAATACGGTTGAAACGTACGTGCCCTGGAATTTCCAGGAGCAGGAGCCGGGCAAGGCTCATTTTGCGAACCTCAACAAATTTATTAATGATTGTGCTAAACACAACCTGTGGGTGATTATCCGGCCGGGACCTTTTATTAATGCCGAATGGGATGAAGGCGGATGGCCCCACTGGCTGGCGTATAAGGAGATCGGTTTCCGCACCGACACGCCACTGGATACCAAATGGTCGAAATATTGGTACAATAAGGTAATGCCTGTTATAAAGAAGCATCAGATTACCAATGGTGGTAATATCATTTTGATGCAATTGGAGAACGAGTATGATTTTTCCGGTTTACCCGATTCGGTACGGACGAATTATTTAAAATCCTTGTATCACGCGGCTAAAAAGAATGGCATTAATATTCCCATGATCACTAATTGGACGTCCATTGCCAGGGATAATACAGACAGCACGATGGCTCAAATTTTAGATACGGATGATTTCTATCCAAAATGGAATTTTTCCGAGGTGGGACATGGAGCCCAGACGATCCGTCGTACTGAACCAAATGCACCGGCAATGGTGGCAGAATTACAGGGCGGGTGGTTTTCCAGTGTAAATACCAAGACTGTTCGTCATCCGAACTTGTATGGGCCTGCCCAGATTAATGCGCTGACAAAGTATGTCATTTCGCATGGTTTTGACGCATTTAATTACTATATGGGATATGGCGGTACGAATTATGGATATCATGGATCCTGGGGGCGCACGACTTCTTACGATTACACGGCACCTATTAGTGAGGCCGGTGGACTTTGGAAAAAATACCGTGCGGTAAAATTGCTGGGTGACTTTGTTAATATTACCGGCTCCGAATATACCCAGCTTCCGGTTATCCCGGATGATGTGAGTACCCGGGCAACGGGCGTAAATACAATTTTACGGGGCAACCAAAAAGAAAAAGTTCTGTATGTATATAATACAACGAAACAGAAAAAAAGAACGCAAATTCAAATCAATAATGGATCAGATAAAACAACGCTGAATGTCAGGCTTGCTCCCCAGGCATCGAAATTCTACTTCATTAAGGATTCGAAGGAGGGGGCAACGGTTGAAAATGCGAACGTTCAGCTGTCACAATTTACACGTATTAATAACACACCTTTTATATTGGCATACGGTCACAAAGGTAATCCGGTATCAATGACTGTAAACGGTCAGCACATCGGTGACCGGGTAATTGGAGACGATCAGTGGCTGAAAACGGGAAATGCGGTGGTCGGATTAACCTCCTGGGGTCGTGCCGCTCGTTCACGTGTGTTCGAAAGTAATGGCCATAAGGTTTCCATAATATCGGATTCTTACGATATGAGTAAAGAAAAATCCGGACCGGGACAACTTAATCTGAATGTTAAAACGCGTCCGGGCTCTGATAACATGAGTGTTGTCAGCGGACAGCCTTTGAAAAATGTTCAGGTGAACGGTCATTCAGCATCGGTTCGCAGCCAGAAAAAAGGTAATTTGTATATCAATAAATTTCGTGTACAGACCCCACCTTCTCCGTTTAAGGCTATTAATTTTTCCAATGCCAGGGTAGCCCGGGCACCGGAGCACTCAGGTAAAAAGGGACAATCACTGAAAAAATTGGATGACGGAAGTTAT
>DASQZL010000231.1:0-5223 GCA_035638715.1 Balneolaceae bacterium | reverse complement strand
TCGCTTCGCAAATTTAATTCCGGTCAATTTGAATTCGACCCCATGATTGATGCGGAGGATGATCAGCGGTATGGAATGACATTGCTGGCGCGCCCTGCAGATAAAGTGAAGCAAAGACTTTCTGAGATATTTCAAAAAATTAAGTCGGTTGCACCAAAACAATACTATTATCCTTTATCCGATTTGCATCTTACCGTCCTGCCAATTATTTCCTGTTATCAAGGCTTTTCGCTTCGTCAGGTAAATACGGATGACTACATAGCAATTGTCGCCTCTGCTATTCAATCGATTTCACCGTTTAACATCTGTTTCAAAGGAATAACTGCTTCCCCATCCTGTATTTTGATACAGGGATTTCCCGAAGACGAACAATTGAATGAGCTGAGAAATAATCTTCGCAATCAATTTAGGCAGACAAACCTTCATCATTTAATCGATCGAAAATACAAATTGCAAACAGCCCATTTAACCGCTATACGGTTCAGGCAGCCATTAAATCAACCCAAAAGATTTGTCAAAAAGTTAAAAAATTTACGTGATACTGACTTTGGAGATACAATGGTATCGATGCTGGAATTGGCAGGTAATGACTGGTATCAAAGGCAGGAAAACAGCCAATCGATTTATGAATATAGTTTAGCGTAATTTCGAGATAGGGTTTAAGGACTTATCGGACGAATTTGAAAATCCCTATTACTTTATATTCAAATTCGATGACCCTATTCTCTTTCCTTTTATCGGGGTTTTTCATCGGCACAGGGAAGTCTTCTGCACAAACATTTCGGGGACGAGGCGGAGACAGCGCCTTGCTTACCGTAGCCAGCGTTAAGCCACTGCGTAATTTCGGCGCAGGTGAGGATGGGGCAGCCCTGTCATTTTTTTCGAACCCGAATTAATCAATTAACGGGACTCTCATTTTTACTCCCGTCTTTTTAATTCTACCAGGGTAGCTCCCCAGCTGCTGCGGTCTCCGGCCAGCTGGTAATGGTCCACATGCTCGTTGCGATCGAGCAGGGCGTGAACCGAGCGACGCAGATTTCCGGTTCCTTTGCCGTGAATAATACGAAGATGGTAGATTCCCTTTTTACGACAGGCATCAATATATTCCGGGATGAGTGAACCCAGTTCTTCTGGTCGAAAGGTATGCAAATCCAATTCACCGTTTATTGGAATTTTTTTTGGTTTGCTCATACTGTCCGAAAATTATATCATTTTATTGGTAGATTTAAGACAGAAAAAATTAATATATCAACCACCAGGGGGCCTCTGTAAAGTACGCTAATGACGTTTTTAGGGGACGGGCCACCGAACCTTCAAATCCTCTTTATCCCAAACAAGGTGATTGAATATGTTATTTCAACCGGGATATTTTAAATCATTTATTTCGTCTAAAGAATAGCCATGCTCCGGCTGCAACAATAGCAAGTCCCGCCACTCCGGCTCCCGCACTAATCCATAAGCTCCAGTCACTTAAAGTTTCGTTTCGCAATGATTTATCAGCGGGACGACCCGGCATTTTCGCAACATTGAAGACCCTGTTTACCGGTGGATGTGTGGCGGTTTCGGCTTGCTGTTCTTCTGCATCTTCATCCCGACTATCAATGCTATCTTCATCAATGAGCTGGGGCTCGAGATGTGCGTAAGGAGCATTTACTGTTTCACGGAGATTTTTGTACGGCTTAAAAACGACTTTATGGTGGGCTGGAATAGTCATACGCTCATCCGTTTGCGGATTATATCCTTCTTTTTCCGCAACATTTTCGAGCTCAAATTTACCCAAACCGGCGATGTTTACTTTTTCACCATTTTCAAGCTCCGATCTTATTGCCTTGGTCAAATCCTTTAAAAAAGCGCGGGTAAACGACTTTGATTTATCACTCTCGCGTGCTACCGATTCAATAATTTCGTCAAATGTAATTTTACTCATGATAGGTTCTCTTATTTAACTGCTTCTTTCAGGTCTTGGTTGGGGTGAAAACGGACCACACGTTTCGGAGGCAATATCATGTACTTCTTTTGATACGGATTGTATGATTGCCGCTCCTCACGCGTGTTCACATCAAAGGTTCCAATTTCAGGTAGACTAAAACCTTGCTCATTACCCAGTGATGTTGTTAACGTATCGACAAAAGCATCAAGCATGCGCCGGGCTTCAGCCTTACTCATATTATTGTTTGCTGCCAAATGCGAAACTATTTCATTGGTATTCATAGCAATTCAACACCTTCTTCGGTTAATGTGTTTAATGGTTAAAACGTGTGGAGCGGTTGAAAACATATATTAAGCCGGGATAGACCCTCAGGTTTTTATCCCTGCTGCTGGGATCATTTTGAAACGAGACAGCCCCGGCATCTGGTAAGTTTCTAATTAAGCGATTGAAATTTTCGCTAATCGGGCCAGTACCGATCAACCCGGGAAGGCTCCAGAATTTTTACCGGTCCATGCGTTGTATTTAAGTAAAATTTATTAAAACGTAAATATAATTAACAACTATCTTTCTAAAATAAAATATTTTTTTCGTGCCAGCCAAAAGACAAACAAAGATTTATTTGATCATAATATTCTGTTATTTTTTACGTCTCTTTTATACGTAATAGGCCCAAATAATTAACAGCAGGTCTTGAACGATTTTTTACACAAGAATGCTTATGTTTGAGCCAATTGAACTAAAGTAAAAATTAAAACGTAACTTTATGAGTAATGCACTCAACGTAACGCAAAAATTAATAAAAAGTCATTTGGTTGATGGTAAGTTGGAACCGGGTGAAGAAATTGGTCTGAAAATTGATCAGACGCTTACTCAGGATGCAACGGGTACACTGGTGATGTTAGAGCTTGAGGCCATGGAACTGGACCAGGCCAAGACCGAGGTATCCTGCCAATATGTAGATCATAATTTGCTGCAGACGGATTTTAAAAATCCGGATGATCACATGTTCCTGAAGTCTGCAGCCCAAAAATTTGGTATCTATTTCAGTCGTCCGGGCAATGGAGTCAGCCATCCCATTGAAACGGAACGATTTGCAATGCCGGGAAAGACGCTGGCCGGATCTGACAGTCATACACCGGCTTCAGGCTGCATGGGTATGCTGGCCATTGGTTCCGGGGGACTTGATGTCGCTTTTGCCATTGCCGGTGAACCGCTGTATTTGAAAATGCCGAAAGTACTTGGTGTTGAACTGAAAGGCAGCCTGCCTGACTGGGTAAGCGCCAAGGATGTGGTACTTGAAATGCTGCGTCGCTATGACGTAAAAGGCGCTCGTGGTTTTGTGATTGAATATTTTGGTGAAGGACTGAAAAATTTGTCCACAATGGACCGCCACGTTATTGCGAACATGGGTACAGAGATGGGAGCGACCAGTACCGTATTTCCGGCTGATGAAGAAGTTGAACGTTTTATGAAAGAACAGCAGCGCGGTGACGAATTTACGGAATTGGTTGCCGATGAAGGTGCTGAATATGACGAATATGAAGAACTGGTCCTTGATGATGTCGAGCCGCTCATTGCACTTCCCAGCAGCCCCGGCAATGTTGTTCCGGTGCGCGAAGTTGAAGGAAAACCCATTTATCAGGCTTATGTCGGTTCGTCTGCCAATCCGGGTTATCGCGACTTCTGGGTCTGTTCTGAAATGGTTCAGGGGCGAAAAGTCCACGACGAAGTTTCGTATGATATCAACCCGACCTCGCGGCAAATTATTGAAAACATGGTTCAGAATGGCGTGATGCTCAATCTGGTTCAGTCAGGAGCACGAATACACCAGGCCGGATGTAACGGATGCATCGGCATGGGGCAGGCACCTGCGTCCGGCAGAAACAGTCTCCGCACGGTACCGCGAAACTTCCCGGACCGATCCGGAACGCCTGAAGACTCAGTGTTTCTGGTAAGTCCCGAAACGGCAACGGCTTCAGCACTGACCGGTAAAATTACTGATCCGCGAGACATGGAAGAACTCTTTGGTATGAGTTATCCGCAATATCACGAGCCCAGTGAAGTCATCATTAATGAGGATATGCTGCTGGCGCCTCCTGAAAACGGGGAAGATGTTGAACTGGTAAAAGGACCCAATATTTCAACCATGCCGGACTTTGATGAATTGAGCGATTTCAAGGTCCCTGTGTTACTGAAAATGGGTGATAATATTTCCACGGATGAAATTCTGCGGGCTGGCGCGGAAGTACTGCCTTACCGTAGTAACATCCCGGAAATCAGTAAATTTACGCTCGACGTTGTGGATAAAAACTTTCACGATCGCGCCATGGAAGCCAGAGAAGAGCACGGCGGACATATTGTGATTGCCGGCGAGAATTACGCCCAGGGATCAAGTCGCGAGCATGCAGCAATTGCCCCTCGCTACCTTGGGCAGCGTGCCGTTATCGCTAAGAGTTACGCCCGCATTGGCTGGCAAAACCTCGTGAATTTTGGCATTCCTGCACTGGAATTCAAAAATGAGGAAGATTACGAGGACATTGATCAGGGGGATATCCTGTCTGTTAATGATATCCGGTCAGCCATCGAAAGTGGCAATGACGTAGTCCTGACAAATGAGACCAAAGGCAAGCAGTATGAAGTCGCTCATAGCTTTAGTGAACGGCAAAAAGAAGCTATCTTGCATGGCAGTGTAATTAACCGCTTTAAAGAGAAGAAAAATAATTAAGGCGGCGGAATATATCGTAAAAAAAGGGTTCTGCTAATGTTCAGCAGAACCCTTTTTTATTTTGCTGTTGAACGTAGATCCGGAGTGATACTTTATTTAACAAGATTTAAAGGGCCTTAAAATGCTTTTCGCATAGATATTCAAAGATTAATAAAAACAACAAATTAATAAGTTTCAGCCAAATTCCTTAAGCTCCTGTTTGCTGCCATTTCCTCGCTGAGTGATAATTTCAATGGAGCGATAATCTTGTCTAAATGAAGGGCCTTGGCAAATTCCAGCGCCGATTTGTAGGCCGCAATTTCGTATTCCTGGATTTTCCGGACATTGGCAATTAATTCCCTGTCTTGTTCAGCCGGCGTTTTTTTATCAATAATAGTGAGGGTTTTTTCAATAAGAATTCGCATTGGCTTGCACGAAGCATCGACGAGACGGGTATTTAAATTTTTCCCAATTGCTTTCAGGCGTTTGATTTGATCTTTCTTTTTCTTTTGATCGTCGAGAAATAGCTTATGGAGACGCCGGTTCGAAGTTTGATCTCTTATATGTAAGAGAGCGCCAATAAGTTGGC
>DASQZL010000230.1:0-5404 GCA_035638715.1 Balneolaceae bacterium | reverse complement strand
TTTTTTCAAACGCATTCTGCGGAGAGGATTACTGCACTTCTTTGAATATCCCGATATCGAATTAATGTACAGGGTCAAGGAAAAGTTAAAATTTGAAACCGGCTATGATCTGTTGATTTCCATAGCTGTTCCTTATCCCATTCACTGGGGGGTTGCCTGGGCCTGGAGTATCGATGATCCAATAGCATCTACCTGGGTGGCAGATTGCGGTGATCCCTATATGGGGCAAACGCTCGATTCCTTTGAGAAGATGTTCTACTTTAAGTATTTGGAGAAAGCTTTTTGCCGGAAAGCGGATTATATCTCAGTTCCTTTAAAAGAAGCCAAAGAGGGGTACTACCCGGAATTCAGAGAGAAGATAAAGGTCATACCCCAGGGATTTAAATTTGATGAGGTGAAGATCGATCAAACTTCCTATGAGCCCAATCCCATTCCTACATTCGCCTATTCCGGGAGTTTAATCCCGGAAGGAAGAGATCCGAGGCCTTTTCTGGACTTTCTGATCACCCTTGAGCAAGATTTTAAATTTATACTCTATACCAAAAGTACCAGCCTGGTAAAGCCATGGATGGAAAGGGCTGAGGGAAGAATTGAAATCCGTGATTACATTCCCCGGCCGGAATTGCTTAAAATTTTGAGTAAGATGGATTTCCTGGTGAATTTTGAAAATGAGTCGCCAATGATGATGCCCAGTAAACTTATTGACTACTATTTGGCAGGACGTCCGGTGCTAAATGTAGCAAATGGATCAATAGATAAAGATCATATAACCAGCTTCCTGGATGGTAATTATAAAAATAAGTTCAGTTACAATGGCGTAGATCGATACCGAATTGAAAATGTATGCAACCGCTTCTTAAGCCTTTGTGATGAAAATTGAATATGACAATGAATCAAGATAGTAAAACCGGGTTTTACGCCGTGATTTTGTTTGTGGTCTGGCCACTGTTGGCAGTTGCTTCGGCATTTAAAAACTATAAACACCCGTGGGCCAAAAACATACTCTGGGCATTTATTGCATTTTACGGATTTTCTTTTGCTGTCAGTACAGGTAATAGCGGTGCCGATATCGTACGCTATGTACAGAACTATCAGAATTTACACGAAAAGAAGATGACCCTCGCATCATCGGTAAAATATTTTGAAAAAAGTAATGAAGTTGATGTTGCTTCCACAATTATTGCAATTGTATTATCCAGATTTAGTGATAGCCAGGCAGTTTTAACCATGATTTATGGCTTAATATTTGGCTTTTTCTTTTCTCGCAATATGTGGTTTGTACTGGAGCGTTTTAAAGGACCTATGAAACCCATAACCATTTTATTATTTATTTGTTTTTTTCTGGTTATACCTATCTGGAATTTGAATGGATTCCGATTCTGGACAGCCGCCCATGTTTTTATATATGGCGCCCTGCCTTATCTATTTGATGGGAAAAGAAAAGGAATCATTATTGCTGCGTCTTCAATCTTGGTTCATTTTGCATTTATCGTTCCGGTGCTGGTTCTGATAGGATACATGTTATTGGGCAATAGACTAATTATTTATTTCATTTTTTTCCTGATGACGCTTTTTATTTCTCAAATAAATTTGAGAGTCTTTAACCAGGTAGTCGAGAACTATGCACCCAAAATCATACAGAAGCGAACGGCTGGCTACAGAGGCAAAGGTTATGTGAAAAAATATAGGGAGAGGACACCTGAAAAAAAGAAAAATTGGTATGTCGTATGGTATAATATAGCATTGGATTGGTCCGTAATGGGTTTTTTGATAATTTTGTTTTTGAAGGGGAGGTCTTTTTTTTCCGGAAATCAGAAATGGCTCAGCCTTTTTTCCTTTACGCTATTGTATTATGGGGTGGCCAACCTGCTTGCTTCATTACCTTCAGGGGGACGTTATATATCTATAGCTCAAATGCTTGCACTGGCTCTAATCATGTTGTACGTCCAGAAACGGGAGCAGGAAAGGGTCATGGAGCGGTTTGTGTGGGTGGCAACGCCTGCTTTGATGCTTTTTATTGTGGTTGCCATTCGGACGGGACTGTATTCAATGAGTGCGACCTCCGTGCTGGGAAATCCCATTGTTGCATTGTTTTTAACGGGTGACTATGTGTCTTTGAATGATTTTGTGAAAATGATTTTATAATAAGTTCCATCAACGATGTTAAACAAATTGCGACAAATAGCCAGCAGACATCTGATTAATATTCCCGGATGGCGTACAGATCGAAAGATTGTTGTTATAGAATCAGATGATTGGGGGAGTATTAGAATGGCATCTAAAGAAGCCTTTAACTGGTTTCTGCAACACGGATATGATGTGGATACGTGCGCTTATAACCGGAATGATGCACTGGAGAGCAATGATGATCTTGAATTGCTATTCGAAGTGTTAAGCTCTGTGAAAGATATGCATGGGAATCCGGCAGTGATTACAGCAAATAATATTGTTGCAAATCCCGATTTTGAAAAAATAAAAGACTCAGATTTCAAAAAATACTTTTATGAACCCTTTACAAAGACACTCAATCGATACCCGGGAAAAGACAGGGTCATAGAATTATATAATGAAGGGATGGATCAAAATCTGATTTGTCCGCAGTTTCACGGGCGTGAACATATTAATGTGAATCGGTGGATGACAGAATTACATTCCGGGAATAATAAGGTATTGCGCGATGCATTTCAGCAGGATATGTTTACAGTCCATAAATCGGGAGATTTAAATTGCAAGCGGGACCATTTGGACGCTTTCGGGATGGATTATGAAAAGGAGTGGGTGAGCATCAAGGACATTATTAAATCCGGGATACAACTTTTTGAAGATATTTGGGGATATCGTTCGGCCTCCTTTATTGCCCCCTGTTATGTTTGGCCTGTGGAAATAGAGAGCATTCTTGCTGAAAACGGGGTCAAATATATTCAAGGTACCCATGTACAACGGGTTCCACTTCCGGAGAGTGAACCTAAAATTAGCAGGAAATATCATTTTATGGGACAGGAGAATTGTTTTGATCAGCGATATTTAATTAGAAATGTAAGTTTTGAGCCGGCAGAATATGGGAGGAAGAATTCCGTGCGAAAAGCCCTGAAAGAGATTGAAACGGCATTCAAATTTAAAAAACCGGCAATTATCAGTTCACACCGGGTTAATTATATAGGCAGTATAAGACCTGAGAACCGGGATGAAAACCTGAAGCTATTAGCTTCATTGTTGAAACGTATTGTAGAACGATTTCGTGGTGTGGAATTTATGTCGACTGATCAACTTGGCGAATTGATAACAGGAGGGGAATAAATTATGTGTGGCATTACTGGTTTTATCGATTATCGCAAGAAAACGTCTGACTCCGTATTGGATAAAATGGTTGCGACCCTAAAGCACCGGGGGCCTGATGATTGCGGGACAGCTTGTTATTTGGAAGATCAGGCAATAATTGGCCTTGGACAAACAAGATTGTCTGTCATCGATTTGAGCCCTGCGGGTCATCAACCGATGAAGTTTCGAAATTTATCCGTCATTTATAATGGAGAAATATATAATTACAGAGAATTAAAAAAAGAACTTCAAGACTGCGGTCATCAATTTAAATGCACTTCTGATACAGAGATAATACTGCATGCTTTCTATGAATGGGGACCGGAATGTGTGGAAAAGTTTATCGGCATGTTCGCATTTGTTATATACGACAAAAAGCAAAAAAAAGTATTTGCTTTCAGAGACCGAGCAGGGGTCAAACCTTTCTATTATTATCAAAACGCAGATCTTTTACTGTTTGGTTCGGAGTTGAAAGCCTTGATGAAGCATCCGGTGTTTGAAAAGGAAATCGATCGAGGTGCGCTCAGATCTTATTTTGATTTCGGCTACATACCGACTCCTTATTGCATTTTTGAAAATACCCGTAAACTTGAGCCGGGCAGCTACCTGGTATATGATATTGAAAAAAGGCGGGGAGAACAACAAATATACTGGTGTTCTAATGAATATTATCGACACCCCAAATTGAAGATTGATTATGAAGAGGCTAAAGAGGAACTGCATAGCCTTTTAAAGTCATCATTTCAATATCGGATGGTTGCTGATGTACCGGTAGGCGTATTTTTAAGTGGTGGTTATGATAGTACCGCAGTTGCAGCCATTCTTCAAAGTGGCAAAAGCACGAAATTAAATACCTTTACCATAGGTTTTGAAGAAGGGAATAACGAGGCCCCCTTCGCAAAAAAAACGGCCGCCTTTCTTGGGACGAATCACCATGAATATACCTGCACATCCCGGGAAGCACAGGATATCATCCGAACCCTGCCGTACTATTATGATGAGCCGTTCGCAGATAGCTCCGCAATTCCAACCATTTTGGTCAGCCGTTTTGCCAGAAAATACGTGACAGTAGCTCTTTCGGCTGATGCCGGAGATGAGCTGTTTGCCGGATATAACTCCTATCCAGATCTTATCCGGAAACTAAAATGGTTGAATCGGATCCCGGATGTATTGAAACAGCCCGCTTCGAAACTGTTTGCAGGGCTTTCATCTCGCATACCCACTTCAAAACCAGCTTTTAAACATAAATTGGATGGGTTATCAAAAGCATTGAATCGGAATCAATTCCAACAGGCTGCGGATCTATTTCGAATGGCAAACAGTCTTCCTGAACTGTATATGCATAGCCTTTTTAATATGAATCCGGAAGAATACAAAACTAAATTTAATCTGGACCCTTCCGGATTTCACAATGAGGTGGATATTGCCTTAGCGGTTGATTATCAGAGTTATCTGCAAAATGACATTTTAACCAAGGTAGACCGGGCTACGATGTCAGTTTCACTTGAGGGCCGGGATCCATTGGTGGATCACCGACTGCTTGAATTTTCGGCGCGATTGCCCTTTGAGTATAAATATGATGGAAATTCAACAAAAAAAATACTCAAGGATATTGTGCATGAATATGTTCCACGAGAGATGATGAATCGACCTAAATCGGGATTTACGCTTCCTATCTATTCCTGGCTGCGGGGCGACCTCTCCCATCTGATTGATGAATATCTGAATAAAAAGGAGCTGTCTGTTTCTGGTTTATTCGATGTTTCTTTCCTGTTGAATCAGATTAAGTTATTCAGAAATAATAAGTTACACTATTCCCCTTTTATCTGGAAATTGTTGATGTTTCAAATGTGGTATAAGAAATGGATAAATTAGTTCTATGGATATGTTTTCTTGTTTTGATTATTGGTCCTCCCGTGGATGCTGCGATCGGGCAAAATACCGACAGTGTAAGTGCCGACCGTCAGGCGTTAATGGATT
Organism: Balneolaceae bacterium; assembly: GCA_035638715.1. Lineage (GTDB taxonomy): Bacteria > Bacteroidota > Rhodothermia > Balneolales > Balneolaceae > SMO-BIN1. The sequence continues at coordinate 106 of DASQZL010000230.1, read as the reverse complement.
TATACAAGGCGACGAACGGTTCGGGCTGGAGCCACCATAGCGGCTGGGGGACGGGTGAGCCGATGGGCTCGTGGTATGGGATAAAGACCAACAGCCGGGGCCGGGT
>DASQZL010000229.1:0-22351 GCA_035638715.1 Balneolaceae bacterium | reverse complement strand
TGAGGCGTAAAAAAACGACGAATGAGCGCTTGCTCGCCCATTTCGGAAATTGGATCGGAGTGATCTGTTGAAGCAGCAGCCATAGGTGATAAGTGAATATATCATTTGCTGCTTATCGAGAGGAGTGGAATTATGCATGGTCGTTTCCCTCCGCTGGTACTACCCAGTTCAGGTAATAAGAATATAGATCTCAGCTGCTAAATTAAGCAGCACTCCTAACGACAAAAACAGCATTAACAATTCATATTATAACCAAAAAGAGTAGCGTTTGCAAGCGGGTTAGGCGAAACTTTTTGCCAAATTGGTTACATCAAAAATAGTTGAAACTATTTATATGGATGCCCCTCAAGATTAACAAAATTTCGCTAAGCCGGGTGAGGATGCCCAATGATTGGTATTTCTAAAGACTTTGCCCCCCCTAAATGATAAATTAAGATGTACAAAAGCTTTCACATAAATAATATCTGCATACAGTACCAATAAATAGTTGTATATATCAACTAATTGTGGTTTCCATTGATTGAAATTGCAGCAAGATAAATGATTAAGCCATTTGATTAAGGAACATATTGTCAAACGTTTGGTTTTATATGATCAAAGCAATTATGCATAAACTGACAAAGTAATATCTTCACTAAGAGAATGATTCAACAAGAGATTGACTGAACGCTTGAACAATATTTTAAAATCTTTAGGATAATGAACAGTAGCTATTTCTGCATGAACTGACTGATATTGTTGCTCGAGACAGCGTTACTGCTTAGTCATTTAGCATTGCCTGGAAAAAATATTTGTAGCGCGATCCACCTTTCCGGATGACAAGCGATGAAAGTTATTATCTGTCATAAGACAAGGTATCCCGGGGGTTGAATAGAGCCCTGGAATAATGTGAACAAGGTGAACGAGGAAATCATGCATCATATCGATGCTAACGAACTTCAGTCAATTTAAAATGCGCCTTCGGAAATTTATGATCAGGCTGTGGAAGAAGTTAGTTGCTAATATCAATTATTACACAACAATATTGAAGCAAATCAAATAATCGTTACATGAACATCAGTCGTTTAAAGCGAATAAGGTATATATTTTTTATAACCGGAGGTATGCTGTTGATGATTTCCTGTGGCGGGCCAGAGCCCGGTAAAAACAGGCGCGCACCAGCTGTGCAGCCGGTACCGTCATATCCGGTTCTAAGAATACATCCCAGGTCTATCGTTTTGACGAGTGGTTACCCGGCCATCCTTCAGGGCGCGCAGACGGTAGAGATACGGCCCAAGGTAGAGGGATATATTACAAAAATTCCGGTTAATGAGGGAGACATTGTCAATAAGGGCGAAGTTTTATTTCAATTACGGAAAGATCCCTATGAGCAGGATATCCGTTCGGCCAAGGCGGATGTGCAGTCTGCCATGGCGAATATTCAAACGGCCAAAGATCAGGTGATACGCATTCGAAATCTTGTCCGACAGAATATCGTAAGCCATTATGAACTGAGATCTGCACAGGATGATTTAAAAACCGCAAAAGCCCAGTTGGCCCAGGCGCAGGCGACACTCAAAAACGCAGAGATTAATTTAAACTATACTACAATACGCAGCCCGGTACATGGTTCTATCGGCACGATTCCGTATCGTGTGGGAAGTCTCGTGAGCAGTGCAATGCAGCAACCGCTAACGACGGTTTCAGATATATCCACCATGTTTGCCTATTTTTCCATGAGTGAGCAGCAATTGCTGCGAATGGCTCGACAGGTTGCCAGAGAAAAAGATCACGCAACCCTCCAGCAACGGATAGCAGATATGCCGCCCGTACGATTGATGCTGCCAGATAGCTCTATGTATTCACAGCCCGGAAGATTGCAGCTGGCCAGTGGTCAAATTAACAGCAGCACTGGATCTGCTTCTCTTAAAGCAATATTCCCAAACCCGCACGATGTTTTGCTAAGTGGAAGCAGTGGTGAAGTACAAATTCCCGATTCCCTTCATGCAGCGACCGTAATTCCCAAAGAGGCAACCTTCGAGATTCAAAATAAAACATTTGTGTACACATTAACCGACAGTAACACGGTGCAAAGTATGAATATTCAGCTGAGACCTCTTTCAACAAAAAGGCTCTATGTGGTCCGTAAAGGACTGCCCGGTAATGCTACTATATTGCTGGCTGGAATGGGCCGTTTAAATGATGGCGACAAAATTAAACCAAAACCGGTTAACGCGGATAGCTTGTACCAGGCACTAACGGTGCAAAATCAGCAGGACGGTTGAAACGATTCGTTTTTTGCGGATGGCGCTAAATTTTCAAGTTTATAACTGAACGGTAATGATAAAGCGATTTATCGAGCGGCCGGTTTTATCAACGGTCATGTCCATACTTATTTTATTGCTGGGCATTCTGGGGTATATTGAACTGCCTATTTCATTATATCCTCAGATTGCGCCTCCCACCATTCGCGTTCGGGCTAACTACCCCGGCGCGGATGCTAAAACGGTATTAAACAGTGTGGTATCCCCGTTAGAAGAACAGATCAACGGGGTCGAAGGGATGACGTACATGACATCTTCAGCAAGTAATGACGGAAGCGCAGATATTAATGTATATTTTGGTTTGAAGACCAGTCCTGATATTGATGCGGTAAATGTTCAAAACCGCGTTGCACTGGCTACGCCCTTATTACCTCAGGAGGTGATCCAGGCGGGCGTAACGACTCAAAAGCAGCAAACCAGCCGGCTACTTATATTTGCTTTATATAGCACAAATAAAGCCTATGGTTCCAAGTTTGTTGAAAATTACGCACGCATAAATTTGCTGCCCAAGCTTCAGCGGGTAAACGGGGTCGGTACGGCTGATGCATTTGGCGCGAATTCCTACGCTATGCGTATTTGGCTGAAGCCTGCCGTCATGGCTACATATGGACTCACCCCGGATGATGTAATTTCTGCTCTGAATAATCGGAGTTTTGTTGCTGCCCCGGGAGCAATTGGCCAAAACAGCGGCCAGTCGTTCGAGTATAAGCTTACCTACCAGGGACGACTTTCTACAGTTCCCGATTATAAAAATATTATTATTCGTGCCGATTCAGCTAATTCGCGCTTCTTACGGTTGAAGGATGTGGCTACCGTAAAATTAGGCTCCCAGGATTACTCCAGTTTTAACCGGATAAACGGGCATCCTGGTGTGGGAATTTTTATTTCGAAAATCTCTAATGCCAATGCCCAGCAGGTCGTTCAGAATGTGAAAAAAGTCATTCAACAATCCTCAAAAAACTTTCCCGCCGGAATCAAATACACTACGCTTTACGATGCCAATAGCTTTCTAAGTGCCTCGATTCTCAAAGTTTACGAAACGCTCATTGAGGCATTTATTCTGGTTTTCATTGTTGTTTTTATTTTTCTGCAAGATTGGCGGTCCGTCCTTATTCCGGCTGCAGCCGTACCGGTATCCATTATCGGGACCATGTTTTTCCTGAATCTGTTTGGCTTCAGCCTGAATCTACTTACCCTTTTCGCGCTGCTGTTGGCCATCGGTATTGTGGTTGATGATGCAATCATCGTGGTTGAAATTATTCATTCCAAGCTCGAGGAAGGGGCTGAATCAGGCATGAAAGCGGCGGTCAGCGGGATGAACGAGATAACCGGCGCCATTTACGCTATTTCTCTGGTGATGTCGTCGATATTTATTCCGGTTACCTTTATCGGCGGATCCATTGGGGTGTTTTTTCAGGAATTTGGGGTGACGCTTGCAGTCGCCATTCTTATCTCAGCGTTCAATGCCCTCACCCTTAGTCCGGCTCTCTGTGCTTTAATCCTTAAGCCCGAGCATAAGGAACACAATGATAATAGCGGATATTTTCATCGGTTCCATCTTGCATTTCAAAGCGGTTATCAGCTTATGACGGCTCGTTATCAGCAGTCACTTAAATTTTTCAGCCGCTACCCTTGGAGCTCCATTGTGGCTGTCATCGCATTTTTGTTGATATTTGGCTGGTTATTCAAAACAACGCCCACAGGGTTTGTGCCAGACGAAGATCAGGGAGCATTTTTTGCAAACGTTAGCTTACCTGCTTCATCATCGCTGGAACGGACAAAACAAGTTGAGGTCCGTATTGACAGCATCATGAAAGGAATGAAAGTGATTGATAACCGGCTGACGATCGCCGGTTTTGGCATTCTCAGCGGATCCGGCAGTTCCTACGGCCTCGTGGTAGGCCATTTAAAACCCTGGAGTCAACGTAAGATGTCGGTAAATCAGGTCATTGCGGAATTGCAGAAGAAAACGGCCGGGATCAAAGAAGCGGATATCACATTTTTTGCTCCGCCGGTTATCGCTGGTTTCGGAAACACCAATGGATTTACCGTTGACCTGCAGGACCTTCGTAACGGCAGCTTGAAAGAATTGAGCGCCGTCAGTACTCAGGTACAGCAAGACTTAATGAAACGTCCTGAAATACAATTTGCCGCATCGTATTTTCGAACCGATTATCCACAATACCGCGTTGATGTTGATGCAGCCAAAGCGCAGCGAAGCGGGATTACGGTAAAATCCATCCTGGATGTAATGCAGGCATACTATGGTGGGATGTATATATCAAATTTTAGTCGTTTCGGGAAATTATATCGGGTTTATGTGCAGGCGGGCTCAAAATATAGAGGGTCGAAAAATAGTTTGCAGAATATTTATGTAAAAAATAAAAACGGGCAAATGGCACCTATCAGTTCGTTTGTTGATTTAAAAAGAATATATGGCCCACATAGTATTTCGCGCTTCAACCTTTACAATGCTGTGGAAATGAATGGTGCAGCAGCTCCCGGCTATAGCTCTGGCGATGCGTTAAAAGCAATAAAGCAAGTATTTAAAAATAAAGTATCGAAAAATTATTCCTATGCATTTGCTGGGTTAACGCGCCAGGAAAATCAGTCGAGGGGTACAGAACTGTATATCTTTGGGCTATGCCTGACTTTTGTGTTCTTCTTACTCAGTGCCCTTTATGAAAGTTATATTGTGCCTCTGGCTGTAATTTTGCCACTACCTGTCGGCCTGGCCGGTTCCTTTGGATTTGCCAATCTCTTTGGTGTGACGAATAATGTTTACTTGCAAATTGCAGCTATTGTCTTGATGGGGCTACTGGCGAAAAATGCTATTCTTATTGTTGAGTTTGCGCTTCAGCGTCGACGCAAACAGGGCATGGATATCGTTACAGCAGCTATTAAAGGATCGACGGCCCGCTTGCGGCCTATTTTGATGACCTCCTTTGCATTTATTGCCGGCCTCTTGCCGCTGGCGTTTGCGACGGGGGTGAATTCAAATGCGAATAATTCCATTGGTATTGGTACGGCCGGGGGTATGTTTATTGGTACAATCGTTGGGCTTTTTGTCGTACCTATTCTATTTGTGATATTCCAAAATATTCAGGAGGCCATATCGGGTCCGCCGGAAAAGGCACAGGATGAAACATAAGTTTTTATGCAATTGTGTTGACAAAGGGCTATCAGAGAAACCCATCATCCGGATTGTTGCAGACTCAGCGACCAAAAATTGATAAGGGAATGCAGTACGTTTCACCTCTTAATTATTGAGATAGTTTAGAAAATACAAATGTATTAAAAAATAGTTGCATATATCAACAAATAGTGGTTTTTTGTGCCGTAATTCATTTTTGGAAAAAGTAAACCATGGCACTACATAAAGAACGTTATTGTCATACACTTGGCTGCCGCATGGGGTATGCGGTCAAAGCGATCATGCGCAAGCTTACAAACCGGTTTCTTCAGCAAGAGATTGATTTGACGCTTGAGCAGTATTTTATCCTCAATATTTTAGATAATGAACAGGGACTAATTTTGCGTGATTTAGCCGAGATTGTTGATCGAGACAAATCTGCGGTACTTAGACACATAGATTGCCTGGAAGAGAATCATTTCGTGACGCGGGCTACTGATCCGGAAGATCGCCGCCGTAAATTGCTGATTGTGACCAAACCCGGGGTCAAAGAGTTAACCAAAGCACGGGAAATGGATGAACAGGTCAATCAAGAAATTATAGCCTGCATTGATGATGAAAAAGTGCAGGTGCTTGAAGAAATGGTACATCGTATTTTTAAATATGCAGCCCAATAATCCATTTGTTGACATAGACAACCTTTTGAGATTGCTTAAATTGAAAAATGATAAAATTATTTAATTAATGAATATTAAGTCTCAATACTCAGTACTAAAGTTCATCATACCGATTGCTATCTGTCTGTTTATCACCGCTTGCGGAGGGGGGAGCAAAAGTGCTCCGGAAAGGCAGGGCGTAGAATCTTATCCGGTTTTGAAGATTCAGCGCCGTTCTATTGTGCTAACCAATAGTTATCCTGCAACTCTAAAGGGTTCTCAAACCATCGAAATACGTCCCAAGGTGCAGGGGTATATTACAAATATTCCCGTTCACGAGGGAGATATTGTTAACAAAGGAGAGGTTCTATTTCAACTGCGCAAAGATCCCTTTCAACAGAATGTTCGATCAGCCCGGGCAGATGTACAATCAGCCAAAGCGAGTGTGCAAACAGCCAAAGACAATGTAAAACGAATACGAAATCTTGTCCAGCAAAATATAGTCAGTAATTATGAGCTCAGATCGGCAAAGGATGATTTACAAACCGCAAAGGCTAAATTAGCCCAGGCGAAAGCTACGCTTAAAAATGCTGAAATTAATCTGAATTATACTACAATACGCAGCCCGGTGCATGGTTCCATAGGCACAATTCCATATCGCGTCGGCAGTCTCGTAAGCAGTACCATGCAGCAACCACTTACGACGGTTTCAGATATATCAACCATGTTTGCTTATTTCTCCATGAGTGAACAGCAGCTACTGCATATGTCTGAACAGGTTGCAAAAGAAGGAGACCATGAAACATTACAGCAAAGGATAACAGATATGCCCCATGTGAGATTATTATTGCCTGATAGTACGGTTTACCCGCATACCGGAAGATTGCAGCTGGCCAGTGGTCAGATCAGTACCACAACGGGGGCTGCTTCTCTTAAAGCAATTTTTTCAAACCCCGAGGGCGTTTTGCGAAGCGGCAGCAGCGGCGAAGTTCAAATTCCTGATTCCCTTCATTCTGCCATTGTTGTTCCTAAACGAGCGACCTATGAAATCCAGAACAAAACGTTTGTTTATACAGTAACAGACAGCAATACGGTTCAAAGCAAATCTATTAATATACAACCACTATCAACTAAAAAATTATATGTTGTTAGCGGAGGACTAAAAGCAGGAAGCCGGATTGTTCTGGAAGGAATAAATAATTTACAGGATAATATGAAAATAAGTCCCCAGTCAGTAAATGCTGACAGCCTGTATAATGCATTTACGGTTAAGGATCAAAATAATCAGTAGGCGTCACAGGTGCTCTCAGATACAAGATTTATAACTAATGATTTTCAACCTCAATATTAGTTTACTTTTATAATGTTCAGACGTTTTATAGAACGGCCGGTTTTATCAGCGGTGATCTCGATTCTTATAGTCATTCTTGGCATATTGGGATATATCGAAATGCCGGTTTCTTTATACCCGACTATTGCGCCCCCCACCGTTCAGGTTAGAGCGACTTACCCCGGAGCCAATGCAAAAACCGTACTAAAGAGTGTGGTCGCTCCTCTTGAAGAGCAGATTAACGGGGTGGAAGGGATGACTTACATGAACTCAACGGCCAGTAATAATGGAAGTGCACAAATCAATGTCTTCTTCAAATTAGGGACCGATCCGGATATTGCGGCGGTGGATGTTCAAAACAGAGTTGCGCAGGCCAAAAGTAAGCTGCCCCAGGAAGTAACACAGACAGGTGTTACAACGCAAAAGCAACAATCGAGCCGCCTGCTCATTTTTAGTTTATATAGCCCAAATGGTAAATATGGCACTAAATTTATCGAAAATTATGCTCGTATACATCTGATACCACAACTTAAGCGTGTTCAGGGTGTGGGGTCGGCGCATCCTTTTGGTTCAAAAACCTATGCCATGCGCATTTGGCTAAAACCGGCTCTGATGGCCTCGTATGGGGTCACGCCCAATGAAGTCATTTCATCATTGAATTCCCAGAGTTTTACCGCTGCACCGGGAGCGATTGGTCAAAACAGCGGACAATCTTTTGAATATACACTTACGTATAAGGGCCGGCTCTCTACCACCCCTCAGTTCAAAAATATTGTTATCAGGGCGGATTCCGCGCATTCAAAAATATTGCGGTTAAAGGATATTGCCCGCGTAAAACTCGGGTCAGAGAGTTATTCTGAAATTTATCGCACAGACGGAGAGCCCGGAGTGGGAATTGCCATTTCTCAACGGGCCGGCTCAAATGCGCAGCAGGTGGTTGCCAACGTGTTGAAAAAGCTTAAAAAAGCTTCAAAAACATTTCCTTCCGGTCTCGATTATACCAATTTATTCAATGCAAACAGTTTTTTGAATGCTTCTACCTCAAAAGTTTATGAAACATTTATTGAAGCATTTGTACTGGTATGTATTGTCGTCCTTCTGTTTTTGCAAGATTGGAAATCTACCCTCATACCGGCTGTGGCTATACCCGTATCCATTGTCGGGACGTTTTTTATCTTAAATCTCTTTGGCTACAGCCTGAACCTGCTCACCCTTTTTGCATTGGTGCTGGCCATTGGAATTGTAGTGGATAATGCGATTATTGTGGTTGAAATTATCTATGCGCGGTTCGAAGAGGGAGCCGAAACAGGGATGCAGGCTGCCATTGAAGGGATGAGTGAAATTGCCGAACCCATTATATCCATCACCTTGGTGATGGCCGCTATTTTCGTGCCGGTAACGTTTATACCCGGTTCGATCGGAGTCTTTTTCCAGGAGTTTGGTGTGACGCTTGCTACCTCCATCGTAATTTCGGGTATTGTGGCGTTGACGCTCAGTCCCGCTTTAAGTGCCATCGTTTTAAGCCCGGAATATCGCAGGTTAAAAGACGAATCAACTAAAAGTTACCTGGATCGTTTTAAAGATGGATTTAATACCACATTCGAAAAAACGCAATATGGCTACAGAAAGTCACTGGAATTCCTGACCCGCCACGTGTGGATCGTTATTGTGGGTATTATCGCTTTTTTCTTTCTGTTCTGGGGACTTTATTCACACACGCCATCTGGGTTTGTGCCTAACGAGGATCAAGGTGTCTTTTTTGCTAATATTGCCTTGCCTCCCTCTTCTTCGCTGCAGCGAACACAGTCTGTGCTAAACAGGCTGGATAAAATTATGGCATCTGAAAAGTCAATTAAAACGCGATTGGTCATCTCGGGATTCGGTATAATCAGTGGGCGGGGCAGCTCCTATGGCTTTGCCGTGGGGCGACTAAAAAAGTGGTCAAAACGAGATAAAACGGTGAACCAGGTTATTGCCGATCTCCAGAAAAAAACTTCCAAAATAAAGGCAGCCCAAATTACATTCTTTTCTCCGCCCGTCATCACCGGCTTTGGGAATACCAGCGGTTTTACCATGCACCTGCAGCAGGTACGGGGTAATAATATTGATGCGCTGAGTACCACCAGCAAGAAAGTACAAAGATTATTATCTCAACAGCCTGCAATCCAATATGCCGCTTCTTATTTTAGCACCAATTATCCGCAATATAAAATAGATGTTGATGTAGCTAAAGCTAAGAAAGCCGGAATTTCTCCCAGAGATATCCTTAACGTGATACAGGTTTACTACGGCGGGGCATATATTTCCAATTTCAATCGTTTCGGAAAACTTTATCGCGTATATGTACAGGCGGGACCCAAGTATCGGTCATCCAAAAAAAGTCTGCAGAATATATATGTAAGGAACGGCCAGGGAAGACCTGCCCCCGTCAGTTCATTCGTAACCCTTAAACGTGTATATGGCCCTGAGAACCTCTCACGATTTAATCTTTACAACTCGGTACAAATCACGGGAGCTACCAATCCGGGTTATAGTTCGGGACAGGCAATCAGTGCCATTAAAAAAGTTTTCAAAAATAAGATTTCACCAAAATATTCGTATGCTTTTTCAGGGCTGACCCGGCAGCAAAGTCAGTCGAGCGGAGAAGATATTATCATATTCGCTCTGTGTCTTGTGTTTGTTTATTTTCTTTTGAGTGCCCAGTATGAGAGTTTCCTGATTCCCTGGTCGGTTATTCTGCCACTGCCTATTGGCTTGGCCGGGTCCTTTATTTTTGCGAATATATTCGGAATTGCAAATAATATTTATTTGCAAATATCGTCAATTATGCTGATGGGTCTGCTGGCCAAGAATGCTATCCTGATTGTTCAGTTTGCAGTTGATCGGCGCCGCGAAGAGGGAATGAGTATCAGAGATGCCGCTATTAATGGTTCAGTAGCGCGCCTTCGACCCATTCTGATGACATCATTTGCATTTATTGCCGGCCTGCTGCCACTGGCTGCTGCTACCGGTGTAAACGCTCATGCCAATCGCTCTATTGGCATTGGAACGGTAGGAGGCATGTTTATCGGAACATTTTTCGGATTGTTTGCAGTACCTATAATGTATGTCGTGTTTCAACGACTGCAGGAAAAAATTTCAGGACCTCCTGGAAAGGCACAAGAATAAAATTTAAAGGCATTTAATCCAGTTTTACTGATTTTATGAAATTATGATAAATGATAGATATCAAGGCCATTTTACTTTTACGTTTGTTCGTGAACAATCAAGAATATTGCGTGGTCTTTGCAAATAATTAAGATGTTTAACTTCTGCTATGTTTAATAAGCTTTTTTTAAAACTAATATGTCTTGCCATCGTTGGGATCAGCTTGACATCATGTTTGGCAACCAAGCCCTATAAAAAACCTAACATCGATACGAAAAATCTGTATCCTTTTCACAAAGTATCAATGGACAGTACTTCGCTGGCTGAGATGCCCTGGCAAAAAATATTTAAGGATCCCCAGCTGCGTCAACTTATAAATGAAGCGTTAAAAAATAATTTGAATCTTAAAAGTGCAATTCAGCAAATTCGGGTGGCACAGGCAAGATTTTATAGCGCCAAAATGAGTCTTTTCCCCAGCCTTACTGCCGATGCTCAATTCACCCGTAATAAAACAGCCAAAAACAGTCTCAACTTCGGAGGCGCTAATATATCCATTCCCACCACCAATCAATATTCGTTACCCTTACAGTCGAGCTGGGAACTTCCTATCTGGGGTAAATTAAATAGCGCAAAAAAGGCCAGTTTAGCTGCGCTGCTACAGACGCAGGCAACACGGCGCGCTATTCAAACCACTCTAATCGCCCAAGTCGCAGATACGTATTACAGAATACTGGCTTATGATAAACAACTTAAGGTTGTAAGGCAGACGGTAAAAAATCGCAAGCAGGATGTGAAAACCGTTAAAGCGCTTAAAAAAGGAGCCATCGAAAATGGGGTTTCCGTTCAGCAAAGCATCGCCAACAGGTATGCGGCCCAAGTCACCATCCCACAGCTAAAACAGCAAATTACCGTAGCAGAAAATGCATTGGATATGCTGTTAGGCCGAAAACCGGGTCCGATAAAGCGTACAACATTTGATCAACAGCAGCCTATTGATTCCCTGGCAACAGGGGTCCCGGCACAGCTTTTGCAGAATCGCCCGGATGTGCTCGCAGCAGAATATTCATTTCGTCAGGCATTTGAATTGACGAATAATGCCCGTGCCTATTTTTATCCATCGTTGACATTGACAGCCAAAGGTGGATTTCAAAGCCTGAAAACCGAAAATCTATTCAAGCCGGGATCATTATTTTATAATCTCGTGGCCGGTTTGACGGAGCCTATTTTTAATAAAGGTCAAAACCGGGCACGACTTAAAAGTGCAAAAGCTCGTCAAAAGCAGGCCTTGTATGGGTTGAGGGATACGGTTCTAAATGCGGCGCGTGAAGTTACCAATGCATTGAGCCAGTTTAAGCACGCCAAGAGACAAGTTAAACTAAGCCAAAAGCAACTCACTGCTTTAAAAAAAGCGGTGAGCTATTCCCGTACATTGATGCGAAACGGGGAGGTCAATTATACGCAAGTGCTTACAGCCCAGCAGAATCTGCTATCAGCTCAAATCAGTCATATCAATGATAAATTGCAAGAGCTGTTGGCTGGAGTAAGCCTTTATCAGGCTCTTGGTGGGGGATGGGATAAATCAGCCGGCATTGGTGGTAAGCATACTGCCCGGCCCGATACGACAAAAAAGCAAAAATCTGAATGACTTGATCGACTACAAGGGTAAAAAAGAACTCATTCCCCGTCGATTTCAAATCGCATTGTCAGTTTGGATTCCTTTTTTTGGGATGAAACATCATCGGCTCGTTGTTTAATCAGAAAAATTCCCCGCCCTGATTGTTTAAGTAAATTCTCTTCTTTTCGCGGGTCAGGTATGTTGTCAAGATTAATTCCGGGTCCCTCGTCCTGGACACTTATTTCCAGTATATTTCCTTTTAATGAAGCATCAATACGGACCTTGTTAGAGGCGTCATTATTGTTTCCGTGAACGATGGCATTACTTACGGCCTCATTCGTAGCCAGTCGAATGTCGAAGAATTGTTCATCGCTGAAATCTGCCCACTGCTGAAGATCCCGCAAATAGGGTTCCAGTCGTTCTATTTCTTTAAATGTAGATTTTAGAACTAAGCTTCTAAATTTTTTTGACATCAGATTAACTTAGTTACCGTTTTTTTAGCCATACACGCCCCGAATTTCCAGTGTTTTTGCTACTTTGTTGATACCGTAGACATAAGCGGCCTGGCGCAGGGTGATATCATGGTTTTTACTTACAGCAAATATATTATCAAAAGCATCCCGCATCATGCGGTTGAGCCGTCGATTGACTCGTTCTTCTGTCCAAAAATACCCTTGGCGATCCTGAACCCACTCAAAATATGAAACAGTCACGCCCCCTGCATTGGCAAGAATATCAGGGACAACCATAATATTTTTTTCCTCCAGGATGGAATCGGCGTTGGCGGTTATGGGCCCGTTCGCCCCCTCCGAGATTATACGTGCACTGATATCTGGTGCATTATGCCGGTTGATTTGATCTTCTTTGGCGGCAGGAATCAGTACGTCACATTCCATCCGGAGCAATTCTTCGTTCGTTATTTTTTCCGCCTCTTCATAACCATCCAGCAAATTGTTATTTTTTTTAGTGTACTCAATAGCATCAGGAATATCAATTCCTTGTTCGTTGTAGTAGCCGCCCGATATATCGCTGATGGCAATTATTTTGGCTCCCTGTTCATACATAAGCTGCGCCGTAACTGAACCGACATTACCGAAGCCCTGTATGGCTACAGAACATTTATTGGGCAGCATTCCTTTTTTATTCAGTGCAGCCAACGTTACGGTAACAACACCCCGCCCGGTCGCTTCCTTGCGTCCTTGTGAGCCTCCCAGAATAATTGGTTTCCCGGTCACTACAGCCGTCTCCGTTTTATGAGAATTCATGCTGTAGGTATCCATAATCCAGGCCATAATCTGTTCATTGGTATTCATGTCTGGCGCCGGGATGTCGCGGTCAGGCCCAAAAATTTCCAATAAATTAGAGGTGTATCTTCGGGTAAGTCGTTCCAGTTCTCCGTCAGAAAGCTTTCTGGGATCACAGCGTATGCCTCCTTTCGCTCCGCCAAACGGGACGTCAACAATTGCACATTTCCATGTCATCCAGGATGCCAGCGCTTTTATTTCATTTATCGTAACGTCGGGAGCATAGCGTATGCCTCCCTTCGAAGGGCCCAGAATATTGTCATGGATGACACGGTATCCTTCAAAAACTTCAATTTCACCGGAATCCATCTTTACCGGTATTGATACGATTACCTGCTTTTCGGGGCTGGATAAGTATTGAAATACTCCTTCATCCAGTTCCAGCAATCTTGCAGCAAAACGGAACCGTTCCATCATCGATTTAAAAGGGGAGTCCTGATCAAGCTTGGGGCCGGGTTCTTTATAGTAGCTGCTGGTGTAAATACTATTGTGAGGCATAACCAGTAATTTCTCAATTGATATTATTTAAAATTCAGACGATATATGAAATATAAAGTATGAAAAAATGATAGAAGCTATAAAGGTAGTTTTAAATTAATTCTTGGTTATTATTCATTGATAATAGAAGTAAAAAATTAATTTTTTAATAAAGTTGTTTTGTCCCTTGATGAAGTTACTATAATATACATTTTTATATATTCAAGTCTATAAAATTTCTTCTAACACATGTAGTAATTGAGATATACTGTTGAATGGCAAAATATCTCACTCGTCATTCTGTTTTTGCCTCAAAAAAACAAATTCAGTTCAAACGAACTTTTCTTCATGATTATATTTATGTAAAATTTTTGACTAAAAATATTTTTAGGTTGCATTTAAACAAAATATAACATTGTTTAATCAAGTTATTTATATTCATGCAGCGTAACGCTTAAATGTAAATTTAACGCACGTTAATTCTTATGGATGCTCGTGTTCTTGTTTTGAATAAAGACTATCAGCCGTTAAGCGTCTGTTCGGCTAAACGTTCAATAAAGCTGCTTTTTTTGGACAAAGCAGAAATGCTGCATGATTATTCCGACCGAAAAATTCGAACGGTAAGTAAAGAGTATTCCTATCCTTCTGTTATTCGGCTGCGTCGTTTCATTAATTTGCCATACAAAAAAATTGTGCTTTCCCGACATAATCTTATGAAGCGTGATGGCAATCACTGCTTGTACTGCGGCTCAACCAATAACCTTACCATTGACCATGTTTTGCCAAGCAGTCGTGGCGGACAAGATACGTGGGAAAATCTGGTTACTGCGTGCAATGAATGCAATGTCTATAAAGGAGATCGCACCCCCGATGAGGCGGGGATGGAACTTAGCCAGGAACCATTCCGGCCTGTCCATATCACTTTTTTTCAATCACTGTTAGGGGTGATACAAGATGACTGGAAGCCTTATCTTTATATGTAACTTCCCGGTAAAATCTATTCTGCAGGTTCGCCTCCCGTAGCTTTTAGATAATAAAGTTTGTATCTTTAAGTTTGTCTTTCAAAGGTGAAGTGATGGATAAAATACCCCAGTTGAATGACGAGTTAATTGTAATTAAGGAATAAAAGCGAAAGATCATGAGTGGGAAAGGACGAGTATTAGTAGCGATGAGCGGAGGTGTTGATTCCTCGGTTGCTGCGGTAATGCTTAAGGAGCAAGGCTATGATGTCATCGGTATTACGATGAAAACGTGGGATTATTCCCGCGTTGGGGGCAAGTCCGACAAAGAAACAGGCTGCTGTACGCTGGAATCGATGAATGATGCCCGTCAAATTGCTGTTAATCATGGTTTTAAACATTTCATCGTCGATATTCGCGATGAATTTGGCGACTGGGTGATCGATCGCTTTGTCGATGATTATATGGGAGGGCGTACGCCCAACCCCTGCGTGCTTTGCAATACGCATATCAAGTGGGCGGCATTGTTGCGACGTGCCGATAATCTGGGGTGCGACTATATCGCTACGGGCCACTACGCCAAGGTGCGCGAAGAAAATGGACGATATGTTATTTCACGCGGACTTGATCCGCGTAAAGATCAGTCTTATGCACTCTGGGGCGTGCAGCAAAAACATCTGGCACGCACAATTTTTCCGCTGGGCAGCTACGAAAAAACAGAAATACGACAACTGGCCGAAGAATTCGGACTCACAAAAGTAGCAGACAAACCCGATTCCTACGAAATTTGCTTTGTCCCGGACGATGATTACCGGCGCTTCCTCCGGGATCGCGTAGATAATCTCGAAGAGCGCGTCGGTGGCGGTAAATTTGTTGACCAGGAGGGAAATATCGTCGGTGAGCACGAAGGATACCCGTTTTATACGATCGGTCAGCGCCGGGGTCTCGACCTTGCTCTCGGCAAACGGGTTTATGTGACAGACATCGACCCGGAAACAAATATCATTGAAGTAGGAGAAAAGAAAGACCTGATTTCGACAACCTGCCGGGCGGGTGAATTGAATATGGTTAAATACGAGCGTGTGCCGGAGGACGAAATGGAAATAACCGGCATGATCCGTTACAATGATACGGCGGACGCTACGGGATATTTGACCCAGCTGTCAGACGATGAGATGGAGGTTACTTTTCCGGCCGGACGTGAGGCCATCACCCCCGGACAGGCGATAGTATGCTACGAAGGGCGAGACGTGGTAGCCGGTGGATGGATCACGAAAGTAAATGTAGAAACTGAAGCCGTGAATGCGCAATAACGACCCTTAAACAATATAATGATTCCGGAGCCTGTTTATACTATCACTAAACAGGCTCTTTTTATTTGAAACTTGATGTACTAAATTAAGTATATCGATGCACCAAGTAACACGACATAATCACCTTGTTGGCAGTTTATTTAATTGAATCTATGCCATAATATTGACAGCTTTACACAAATAGACTGATAACACAAATATCCCAATATATTTCTATCCAATATTAATTCCATGAAAAAGTCAGGCTTACTACTAATTCTGTTTTTTTGCTTTTCCGTCACCCAATCTTTTGGTCAGTTTGAAGGGAAAATAAAATTCAATAGTTATAAAATTGTTTCGGGCCATAAGAAAAATGACGATGTATTCACTTTATATGTAACCCCGGAACGGTTGCTGCTGCAAGGGAATAAAAAGTACAAAGTTGAGGGGACGTTTCAGACAGATGGTATTCTCGTGCGCAACAAACAGAAAGATTTCATATTCCTTACCGGTGGAAATAAAGCAATGAAAATTACTGAATCCGGTATTACAGCCTTTGTAAATATGTTTGGGAATCAGGCCTCCAATACGGCAAATAAAGTAAAATCTAATATTAGCTATAAGAAGACCGGCAATAAGAAAAAAATAAACGGCTATAGCTGCGAGGAGTTTATCATCACGAACAAACAGGAGCCTGACCAACGCTCAGAGGTATGGATGACAAAAGGATTAAATATAAATTGGGGCATTTTGGCTGACTCCTGGAATAATAATATGAAACAATTTGCCGGCAATGGATTTTTATCCGGTAATCTGCTTTTCCAACAGGGATATTTCCCGATAGAATTTAAAGAGTACAAGAATAAAAAGCTTTCGGAAGTAATTGATGCGCATGTGACCTCCACTAAAATAGCCCGTTCAAAAGTTAAAATACCTTCGGGCGTTCAGGTTGTGGGCCTGCAGCAGTATTTACTTCAACGAATGCAGCAAATGCAGAGCCAGCAATGATTAAAACAGTAGGAGTTGGTTCAGGCGGCGTTCTTAGGCGAACATAAAATGTTTGCCTTCCATTTTCTGGTGAATCTCGTTCAGGATATTTGAGAGGTCTCTACCGCGACAGCAAATCCATCATCTTTTCGACCTCATGCGTGGGCTCTTTGCAGGCATAATTTCGACAAACATAAACCGTCGATTGTTCGTCCTGCACGGGTTGATGTTCCGTAAATGGAGCAATTTGATGAATCTTTTCATCATCCGGGTCATTTAGAATAACTACTTTGTGCGGCTCGTACGTTATACGCAGTTTTCGCAAAAAATCCTGGGTTCTTTCGAGATCTTTTTGCCCGGCAATTACAATTTCATGCATGGGCTGCGACGAAACAAGCTGGGCCTGTAGGAGCTGTGTAAAGGAGGTGGGCGACTGTTCAAGTTGTTTTGCTGTGGCACCTGCAATCTTTTGCGCTTTTTCTTCCCATTCGGGTTGACCCGTGATACGCCCGAGACGCAGAAGATTCATGGCGGCAACCGAATTGCCTGAAGGCAGCGCGCTGTCAAAAAATTCTTTCTTGCGGCCCAGTAACTCTTCCTCTTCTTTTGTCGTGAAATAGAATCCCCCGTTTTCCTCATCCCAATGTGATTGCATGAATAATTTCTGCAGCTCCGTCGCTTTTTCCAGATAGTCCGTTTCGAATGTGGCTTCGTATAGTTCAAGCAGTCCGAAGATAAGAAAAGCGTAATCGTCTGCCGTGCCAGAGATAGCCGCTTCACCGGCGCGCCATCGATGCAGCAGCCGACCGTCGTCCATCTGCAAATTTTCAAAAATAAAGGCAGCCGTACGTTCCGCCTGATTAATGTATTCTGTGTTTTCAAGCACATTCCCGGCCCGCGCCAACCCCGCGATGGCCAGCCCATTCCAGTCAGTCAAAATTTTATCATCCAGAAACGGGCGCTCACGCTGTTCGCGTACTTTAAAGAGCTGTTGGAGAATATTTTTAAGTTTTTGCTGTAATTTTTTTGCCGTCAAATCACGTTCTTCCGCCAGCCTATTGATGGATTTGGTTCGGTGTAAAATATTATTTCCCGTGGACCGGCCGGTACTTTCATCCGAGTAATTACCATCCGGCTGCATGTTGAAAACTTCAATTGCGAGTTCGGCGTCGTCGGCTGGCAGAATGTTACGAATTTTATCCACGCTCCAAACGTAGAACGTGCCTTCTTTTCCCTCACTGTCTGCATCTTCGGCCGAATAAAAAGCGCCGTCTTCATGCTGTAAATCCCGCAAAATATAGGAGGCTGTTTGTTTGATCGTCTGTTTAAACAGTTGATTTCCAAGTGCTTGCCAGCCCTCAGCGTAGGCGAGCAGGTGCATGGCCTGATCATAGAGCATTTTTTCGAAATGGGGGAGCAGCCAGCGAGAATCCGTCGAATAACGGTGAAATCCACCACCGACATGATCAAAAAGCCCGCCGCGACGCATGGCAGTCAGCGTTTTTTCAACCATTGTGGTCGCCTCCCTTTCATCAAAAACGTGACCGTACCGCAGCAGAAAAATGAGTGTATGCGGCATCGGAAATTTAGGGGCGCTGCCAAAACCGCCGTGTGCCTCATCAAATTGCTGCCTCAATTTTTGGTATGTATCGCTGAGCACATTTTCCGGCAGTGATTGGCGGTTTTGCGGCTTGATGGACTGCTGAAAAGCTTCTGTAATTTCCCTGGCCGAGCCTTCAATTTTTTTCCGGTTTTCGTTCCACAGCTCGCTGAGCCGGGGAAGCAGATCCATCAAGCCCGGCTGGCCCCGCCGGCTGTTTTTGGGAATATATGTAGCCGCATAGAAAGGCTTTTTGTCGGGTGTCATCACAATCGTGAGGGGCCAGCCGCCGCGCCCCGTCAGCATCTGGCAGACCTGCATATAGGTGTTGTCTATAGCAGGTCGTTCCTCGCGGTCCACTTTAATGCTGACAAAATTTTCGTTCATCAGCCGGGCGACTTCCTCATCCTCAAATGATTCGTGCGCCATCACGTGGCACCAGTGGCATGTGGCATAGCCGATAGACAAAAAAATCGGTTTATCCTGTTTTTTTGCCGCTTCAAAGGCTGCATCACACCACGGATACCAGTGCACGGGATTTTCGGCATGCTGTAGCAGATAAGGACTTTTCGATGATGAAAGATGATTTTTGGCGGTTGAATCGACCATTGGTTTGTCAGAAATCTTTGGTGAATCGCTTACTATAATCAATTAGAATACGATCGTATTTCTGGGTCATCAGTGATGATGAAATCAGAAAATCTGCCGATGATCGGTTGCAGGCCAACGGAATATTATAGACTACAGAAATTCTCAGCAGGGCTTTAACATCTACGTCGTGCGGTTGGGCTTCCAGCGGATCCCAGAAGAAAATCATCATATCGATATCTCTTTCGGCGATGGAGGCCCCGACTTGCAGGTCACCGCCCAACGGTCCGCTGTTAAACGGGTGAATATCGAGCCCCACTTTATCGGCAATCAGTCCCGCGGTGGTTCCGGTCCCGAAAAGTTTATGTTTTTTTAATGCCTTGGTGTTCGAGGTACACCAGTCAATAAGATCCATCTTGCAATGATCGTGAGCGATAAGTGCAATTTTTTTCTGCCGGTTCATTGTTTTTGTTTCGTGCGCGACGTGCGGATTTGCTTTTTTAACATTCATAATATCAATATTTAAAGATGTCGGTCAAAATTTCGCCCTATGGCGGCAGGGTGAAATAAAGTATTTTCCTATTTAGTTTAGGGTTTGATGAAGGGCACCAACTTAATAATATTCAGCAATCATTTCCATGAGCACGATTAGTTAACATGCCCTTCAGGATAAGATTTTTTTTCCAAAATAGTGAGTAATCTATTTGTGGCATACTGGATTTGCGACTGCTCGTCATGGATAGGTCATGCCTCAAATAGAACTCTTAGTGGATATTATGACAATTTTTTAAATCGGGATTGGAAAAAACGTAAATATTCCGGTTCATAATCGAATGCCAGGCCGTTGATCTGCTCACGATTTTCATAGACAGCCTCCACCGATTCGGCTACCACATCCATATGGGCCTGCGTATAGACGCGGCGCGGGATTGTCAAACGTACGAGTTCGAGTTCAGGATAATTATGTTCACCGGTTTCCTTATTACGCCCGGCAGAGACGATTCCGCGCTCCATGCTGCGTACGCCCGAATCAACATATAATTCAGCGGACAGTGCCTGGGCCGGCAGTTGATCTTGGTCCAGATGAGGTAAAAATTGTTTGGCATTCAGGAACACGCCATGACCGCCAATAGGCCGAACCACAGGAATGTCCATGTCGATAAGTTTATTGCCAAGATATTCAACCTGCCCGACCCGCGCACGAATATGATCCTCATCAACTGATTCGGTGATACCAATGGCCAGGGCTTCCATATCACGCCCGGCCATACCCCCATACGTATGCAATCCTTCGTAAACCACCACCATGTTTTGGGCTTTTTTAAAAAGTTCTTCATCATTCAGAGCAAGAAATCCGCCAATATTGACGAGTGCATCTTTTTTGGCGCTCATAGTGGCTCCGTCAGTAAGTGAACAAATTTCTTTTACGATATCTTTTACCGGGGTGTCGGCATAGCCCTCCTCGCGTTGCTTGATAAAATAAGCGTTCTCGGCAACCCGGGTCATATCGTGAATAATTGGAATATCATATTTGTTTGTTAATTTTCTTAGCTTGCGAAGGTTTTCAAGCGAAATAGGTTGTCCGCCGGCCATATTAACCGAGGTTGCTATGGATATATAAGGAATTTTGGAAGGTCCTTTTTCCTTAATCAAATTCTCGAGTTTATTTAAATTTACATTTGCTTTGAAGGGATGGTCACTGTCGGGGTTATGGGCCTCATCGATAATAACATCAACGAATGTTCCACCCGCAAGCTCCTGATGTAATTTTGTAGTCGTGAAATACATATTACCCGGAACGAAATCACCTTCATTAATCATCAATTGAGAAATCAGGTGTTCCGCACCGCGGCCCTGATGCGTGGGAACGATGTGTTCATATCCATAATATTCCCGGACAGCCTCTTCCAGGTGATAGAAATTTTCGCTGCCTGCATACGCTTCATCCCCCATCATCATGCCGGCCCACTGCCGGTCACTCATCGCTGATGTTCCACTGTCTGTCAGCAGATCGATATATACATCTCTTGATCGCAGTAAAAAAGTATTATAGCCGGCCTCTTTGATAGCTTTTCGGCGTTCTTCCTCATTGATCAATCTTACAGGTTCAACCATCTTAATTTTGTAGGGTTCGGCCCAGGATCGTTTTCTCTTTTCCATAGTCATTATATTATTTTATGAATTTAAATTGATTTTTTTAATTCCCCTTTTCCATTTTTATCACCTTATTTCTATTGCCCTCATTGAATACTAACAAGAGCTCGTAGAAATAAGTTGCCGACACGCCTTTATTGCTATGATTATTTTAGCGATAGCGATAAATGTGTCACTTGTTTTTAAACATGCATAGAATGTGAATTTATCTCCCTGAATTATGCAGGTGAAATAGTGATTATTTTGTCGTTCATACCCATCCCATTCTTTTGAATAAAGATTATTTAGATATTTAAAAGAAATCCTCTCTCAGGCTCAAAATATTTTCGTGAATAAAATTACATGCCTTATATTGGCCTCTTCGTGATAATCTTGAACTATTAAAATAACTTATTCATGACAAAAGAACGAACCCTGGCTATCCTTAAACCAGACTGCGTGCGGAAAGAGCTTATCGGAGAAGTTACACAACGTATCCAGGAGGCCGGCTTTAAGATAGTTGCAATGAAAATGACCCGCCTAACGCTCGAAACGGCCGGTGCATTTTATGCTGTGCATCGTGAGCGTCCCTTTTATGATGACTTATGTGAATTTATGAGCAGTGGTCCCTGCGTGCCGATGATTCTGGAAAAAGAAAATGCCATTAAGGATTTTCGTGCCCTGATAGGTGCAACAGATCCGGCGGATGCTGAAGAGGGTACCATTCGCGCTGAATTTGCTGGCAGCGTGGAGCAAAATATCGTACATGGTTCCGATTCGGTTGAAAACGGTAAAATAGAGACCAGTTTTTTCTTCTCTGAAGCTGA
>DASQZL010000228.1:0-3553 GCA_035638715.1 Balneolaceae bacterium | reverse complement strand
AAATACCAAAACGTTCACCCAACGTTTCAGATACTACATTCGGGTGATCGAGGATATAAGTGATGAAGGTTCTTGAGTCTTCCGGTAGTTCCTGTAAACACTTTTTTAAAATCTCTTGTCGGTTTTCATCCAGGAGATTTGCAATCTGTTTTGCCGGCGAAGCGGGCAGAGAAGCCTGATCGCCCGAATCTGACGAATACCGTTTTTCATCTTTTATAAAGAGTATATACTGATTTCGACAGGTGGTTAGCAGGTATTTGTAAATGTATTTTTTGTTGCGAATGTCATTATTCATTATTTTTTCATAAACATTGGCCAATGCCTGATGAGCAACTTCCTCCGCATCCTGAGGATTAGCATCCATGACAGTCATAAGATACGCCTTAAGGGCAGGTAATAATTTTTTCAGTAACCGATCAGCCTCTTCTTTTTCACCGTTTTGCAAGGCATTCACAAGCTCAGAATAGTCAACTTTATAAGAACTCAAACCAAACGTATTTATAATTTCTTGTTCAGATGGAAATTACCCCTTGTCATTTTATTATATTAAATATACGAATTACTTCAATATTATTGAGAATAAATGATATATACGCCAAGCTCAAAAAAATTCTAATTCTTTTTGAATTAGAAAGAACCAAAAGAGATTATTATTTTAAGCAATAATCGCACAAAATACCAAAAATCAACAAATAGATGAATACCCCCTTCAAATTTGCTATAAGCACTATCTTGGCACTACTTTTAGTATCATGCTCTTCCAAAAAAAAGCACAAAGAACACACAAAGTCTAAAACAGCCCAAAAAACGACGGCTCAATATGTACAGCAAGCCAGTTTTACCGCTCTTAACGGAAAAAAAGTCTCTGTGTCTGATTTCAAAGGTAAAATTGTTTTGATAGACTTTTGGGCAACGTGGTGCAAGCCGTGCGTAAAAAGCCTGCCTACTTTAAGTAAATTGCAAAAAAAATACCCGAACACTCTTAAAATTTTGGCCGTAACGCCCGGCTTTACGGATACTAAAAAAGATGTACAATCATTCGTTAGCAAACATCATTACGATTTAACTTACCTGATGGATACGGATAGCCTCCACACGAAGCTGCATATTCGTGGCATTCCTTATAAGATATTTATTAATCCCAAGGGAAAATTCATTAAAAAATCCATGGGCAGTCACGGACCCAAGCGCGACTATCAGCACATTAAAAAAATCGTGGAAAAGTATAAAAAACAGTCCGAAGGGTCGGCTAAAAAACAATCATAGACAAAAATACCGTGAGCTAAAGTTTTAGTCTGCGAATGTGAAAAATAATTATTGGACTATTTTTCCCGCAATGATATTGATTGAAATGAACTTAAATTGAACGATTTTGTATAAAACGGTATTATTTAAAATATAAAATACAAACCAAAAAATAGTTTCATGGCACAAGAAGTGAAAGAGAAATTACCTTACAAAGTTAAAGATATTGAACTGGCAGAATTTGGCCGGAAAGAAATTCGTCTCGCAGAGGCAGAAATGCCCGGCCTGATGTCACTTCGCGAAGAATATAAAGATGAACAACCCTTGAAGGGAGCGCGTATCGCCGGATGTCTGCACATGACCGTCCAGACTGCGGTACTTATTGAAACGCTGATTGAATTAGGCGCCGACGTGCAGTGGTCCTCGTGCAATATTTTTTCAACGCAGGATCATGCGGCCGCAGCCATCGCTGATCAGGGCATCCCGGTATATGCCTGGAAAGGAGAAACGGAAGAAGAATTCTGGTGGTGCATTGAGCAAACTTTGTATTTCGAAGATGGCAAGCCTCTGAATATGATTCTGGATGATGGTGGAGATCTCACCAAACTGGTTCACGAGGAGTATCCCGAGCTACTGGAAAATATCAACGGAATCTCGGAAGAAACCACAACCGGCGTGCATCGCCTGTATCGTATGGCAAAGGAAGGAACGCTGGGGGCACCGGCACTGAATGTGAATGACTCGGTGACCAAATCGAAATTCGACAATAAATATGGTTGCCGCGAATCATGCGTGGATGCGGTAAAACGCGCTACCGATGTGATGCTGGCCGGTAAAGTAGCCGTTGTTGCCGGTTATGGAGATGTGGGCAAAGGCTCAGCTGCTTCGTTGCGCGGCGGCGGCGCTCGGGTTATCGTTACCGAAATCGATCCGATATGCGCGCTGCAGGCGGCAATGGAGGGCTATGAAGTCAAGAAAATGGACGATGCGGTCAAAGAAGCCGATATCGTCGTCACAGCTACGGGCAACAAAGACATCCTGACCGAGCGACATTTCAAGATGATGAAAGATAAAACCATTGTCGGCAATATCGGTCACTTTGATAATGAAATTGATGTGGCCTGGCTAAAGGATAATGCCGAGCGTGAGAATATCAAACCGCAGGTTGATCTATTCCGACTCGATGATGGCAAAGAAATTATTTTGCTCTCCGAAGGGCGGCTGATGAATCTCGGCAATGCAACAGGGCATCCTTCATTTGTAATGTCCAACAGTTTCACAAACCAGACGCTGGCACAAATCGCGCTTTGGAATCGTCCTGAAGATTTTGAAGTTGACGTTCACGTGCTGCCTAAAGATCTGGATGAGAAAGTGGCACGGCTGCACCTTAAAAAAATAGGGGTAGAGATTGATGAACTCACCGACGAGCAGGCCGAGTACATCGACGTCCCGAAAGAAGGACCTTATAAGCCGGACTTCTATCGCTATTAATAAGTTCTTTCGTCATATACAAAGCCTCATTCGTCTTTCGGGTGAGGCTTTTTTCATAATTTCCGGTATTTTTCTGCTCAATTAAAAGCCGAACTCAAGACTCAACTCCATTCTAAATCATGCAAAAGAAAGACATTAACATCACGGTTGAATTGGATGAAAACGACGTTCCTGAAGGCATTAGGTGGAATGCAACCGATCTTTCAGGCCAAAAGGAAGCATTTTGCCGGGCGATGCTGCTGGCCATGTGGGATCACGAAAATGAAGATACCCTGCGGCTGGACTTGTGGACCAAACAAATGACGCGCGATGAGATGAAAATTTTCTTTCACCAGACTCTTGCTACCATGGCCGATACGCTTGAAAATTCCACCGAAGAGGAGCAAATGGCCGAGGATATGCGCGATTTTACCGCCTACTTTGCCGATAAGATGGGAGTAAGAGAATGAAAAATTAAGAATTTAAAAGTAAAAATTATTAGCTGGCAGGCTAAATTTTTAATTGATCATTTATAATTTTTCGCTAATACAAAACGGAGCCAAATAAGTAGCGGAGCGGGAAAAGGGTGAAATGAGTGCTATTTTTATTAAACTAAATTTCTCAAAGGAATCACAGAAAACTGCAGAGCTCTATGTAACTTTGTGTTTCTTCGGGCAGCTCTGTGTAATAACTTATTGAGGCCTTTGCAGAACCCCATATGTCATCCCGATCCGCCCGATGGCGGAGAGGGATCTCAAGCGATAATACCGTATGTCATCGTTGAAAAGGGATTATCAGGGACCACATTTGAGATTCCTCGTCTCCCGACGGCTGTCGG
>DASQZL010000227.1:0-16573 GCA_035638715.1 Balneolaceae bacterium | reverse complement strand
TTTTATGCCCTGTTCAAGAGCGACGGATTCGGCCAAATCGAGCAGGCTCCGGGTGTACGGCTGGCTCATATCCGGGAAACGGGGGCCGAGTTCTTCATCATTGGGTCCGATAAGCGGGTTATCACCCAGCATATTAATGTGATCATTAATGAGCATGATATCGCCGCGGCTGTAGTTGGGATTCAGTCCGCCGCAGGCATTGCTTACGAATATCGTGTCGGCGCTGAGTGCATGCAGCACACGGATGGGGAACACAATTTTCTGCATGCTGTAGCCCTCGTAATAGTGAAATCGCCCCTGCATCGCTACCACCTCTTTACCGCCCAGGGTGCCGAATATTAACTGTCCGGCATGACTTTCTACTGTAGAGACCGGAAAATGCGGAATTTCATCGTATGAAATAGTCTTTTGAATATTTATTTTATCCGTTAAATTACCCAGACCCGTTCCTAAAATGATAAGATAATTCGGGCGTAACTCGGTTAGTTCCTCAATAAATTCCAGCGCAGTATCACGCCGTTTACGAAATGCTTGAATAGAGTCTAACGCCATAAAATTCAATAATATTCAATTTTTAAATATGGTATAAGATAATAAAAAAAGCAGTGATCAAAGAAGGGAAATTGATTAGCAATACGACTTCCCGAGCAAACAATTCGCTAATAATGTTGAAATCACTCTAAATCGTTTACTAACTCATCGATATTTTCTGTCCCCGGCGGGCTGACTGATGCGGGTAATTTTGTATCCAATTTATCAGTCTTTGAGGTAGCGGAGGTCTCTTTAGACGTTTCTTGAGACGGGGAGCCAGGTTCTTTGGTGGGTGATTGAAGATTTTCCGGCCGGTTGAAAATTTGCGACTCATCGCGGTCAAACTGTTCGATCGATTCCTGAGCAACCTGGAGATAAGAGTGAATGCCGGCAATAATTTCTTTTCTGCGATTTAATAATTGCTTAATGCTCTGACGTATCTGATGGCGTTCTTCTCTGGCTTCACGTACAATATCGTCTGCCTTCCTTTCGGCTTTTTCTATTTTATTTTCAGCTTCATTTCGGGCTTTTTCCAGTTTGGTTTCTGCTGATTCTTTGGCAGACTGCAGAGCCTCGCGTAATGCCTCTTCAATCTGTTCATAATGCGATAATTTATTTTCAAGATTTTTAATCTCTCGTTCCAGCTCCTTGTTTTCACTTTCCAGGTGTTCCCATTCATTTGCCACCAGGTTTAGAAACGCCTTGACTTCAGTGGGGTCGCAGCCCCGGAGCGACTTTTCAAATTCCTGTTGCCTGATTTCCAGTGCTGTAAGTCTCATAAGAGGTTCATTTTGGATGCAGTAGTGTTAGTCAGTTGATCAAGCCAAGGATAATAAACGACCAATTATTTTTTTTATGATGCAGATCCGCGTTTTGCCTTCAAAATATTATTCATCAAATAGTTAGCCTATAATCCGATTATTGATGGTGCAAAACGTATTATACCATTTAAAAATAGTAGTCAGGTAAACAGAAAAGTAAACAAATTAATGCAATAAATTTTGCAACTTTAAGCTTTTATTTAAGTTCGCAGCATGTTTCGAAGGTTGTTGTTATCCGATTCATGTTTCTCCTGCGGCGGCTCAGTGTCCATTTCAATTGAACTATGCAGTGTCTTTTCTTTCGTTGATTGATTAGAAGATGAGATATTTTTTCCTTTTTCGCCAATAAGTGCTTCCAGCTTTTGCAGGCGACGTTCCGAATCTTTTTTGTATTTAACAAACGCTTTGGCCAACCGTTCAAATTTTTCCTCATCATAGGAAGAATTATTTCGGTTAATCCAGGATTTAATCAACCCCATCAACTTACTGATTATAACAATTGCAATGATTGATCCAAATATAATTGCAATAACCGCTACTGCCACTTCATTATCACTCATGATTTACCCCCCCGTTTAGGAGTTTTATTAGAAATATGTCAATGTTCTTTTTTCCCTTTTTCCGGACTGTTTCGTTCGTTCAAGCGAATTTTTATGTATTCAAAAATTATCCATCCACAAAAGATGATAAAAATTATACCAATAATAGCGAGTACATCAATAATGAAAGATATCATCCTCGCCCTCTTTTCAGATTAACTTATCGAAGAAAAACAGAATTTAAATATTCTGAGTCTTGCAACCTTTCATGAATCCATTAAGGAAAACGATCTGAATATTAATATAATGTATTAAAATTCAGTTAAAAAGTAACATAAATTTATACGAGTATTTTTAACCATAGTTTCGCTCACCAAAGATAGCACGGCCCACACGAATCATGGTTGAACCTTCTTCAATTGCGATTTCAAAATCATTGGTCATGCCCATCGAAAGGTGTTCCAGCTGTACACTGCCGCTATTGTTTTCAGCGTGTTGATCAAAAATATCTTTCAGCAATTTAAATTCATCGCGCACAACATCCATGTCATCGGTGAAGGTAGCCATGCCCATCAGTCCGCGCACGTTAACATGGTCAAGCGGGCGGGCGTAATCCAGTATTTCTTCCAAATCGTTTGGCACACAGCCGCTTTTTTGGTCTTCGCCGCTGATGTTTACTTGTACGAGTGTGTTGATGGTACGGTCAATACGCGAGGCACGTTTTTCAATTTCATGAAATGATTTTTGCTTGGGTACGGAGTCAATCCAGTTCACCCGCTCAACCATATATTTTATTTTGTTTGTCTGCAGGTTGCCGACCATGTGCCATTGGATTTCATCAATTTCACAGCTTTCCATCTTATCCTGCAGTTCCTTAGCGCGGTTTTCGCCAAAATGAACCTGTCCACAGCCAAAAGCTTCTTCAATATCATTCATGGGTTTGGTTTTGCTAATTGCTACAAGCTGTATGTCAGCCGGATCTCGGCCAGCCCTGTTGCAGGCATCTTTAATTCGTTGCTGGACATGGTCAATATTTTCACAAATTTCACTCATAAATAGATTCTGTTTGAACTCGTTAAATACATTGTTGTGAATTAAAAAATTTTAAACTACATTTTCTAAAATAACCTTTTAACAGACCGATATAAATCGTATTTTTAGTGTACGATATTGGAGAATGAACTCAAAAAATTAAATTTCGATTCTGAATCGTATTATTATCGATTTATTGCTTATTTTTGAAGCAGTGATTGGTCCACATGCAACCTGGAATTCCAAGAAAGCGGCCAATAGACAGCCATGAATATCCAGGTGCAACATATTTCCACCTTTCTTAACGAATGGGCCCCGCCTGAAACGAAACTTGACTATGATAATGTGGGCCTGCTAATTGGCGATTCCTCTCAGAGCGTTCACAAAATTTTAACCTGTCTTGATGTTACCCATGAGGTTGTTGAGGAAGCCAGGGAAAAAAAATGTGAACTGATTGTTTCTCATCATCCCCTTATTTTTAATGGCCTGGATCGCATCAACCCGTCTACAGAGAAGGGTAAAATCATCTACAACCTCATTAAGAATGACATTGCCGTTATTGCTGCGCATACCAATCTCGATGCGGCGCTCGATGGGGTATCGTTTGCACTGGCAGAAAAGCTGGAATTGCACAATCTGAAATTCCTGGATAAAACTTACCCCGTCAGCCGGAAATTGGAACTGACTACTGCCCGTGCCGACAGTGATGATGTATTAAAATTACTGAATTATTATTCGGCTGAAGAAGCCCATGTGCACGATGTTGTGGGACGCAAAGGATCGCAAAAAACCTATGAGGCTATTATCGATAGCAACAATTTGCCGGGACTAAAGAAAGAACTTCAAAAAAATGGCTTGCTGGATGAAGGTAATATGCAGGTGATGAATCTGGCGAGTGCGTCAGATAATGTGGGCATGGGGGTGATAGGATTTTACCGTAATCAGGGACTTACGCAGCAAGATTTTTTGGCGCTGGTTGGCGAGCGATTAAATCTGAAAGCCATACGATTTTCCGGCCAGACGGATTACGTTAAAAAAGTGGCGGTATGCGGAGGTGCGGGAGTATCGCTGGCTGGTAAAGCAATAGCAGAAGGAGCCCAGGCGTTAGTCACTGCGGATATAAAATACCATGATTATTTTACGGATACTGAAAATTTTTTGTTGATTGATGTGGGGCATTATGAGAGCGAAATACCTGTTGTTGCCCGCATGCGAAAAGAATTGAATGAAGCTTTTGAAGAAATACAGGTGTCGGCAACAGAAACCGTCACCAATCCAATGAATATTTTTATCCCAAAGCATAAATCAAACACGTAGCAATAAACGAGATAACCACTATGGAAGAAGTACTTCAAAAATTAGCAAATCTTCAATACATCGATAGTCGTATTGACGAATTAAAACAGCTTCGAGGCGATTTGCCGGAGGAAATTCTCGATATTGAGACGGATATAAACCGTCAGGAAGCACGTATTAACCGGCTTCAGGAAGAAAAGGATAATCTTGATCACGAAGAGAGAAATCTGCACCTTGAAATTCAGGATGCCGAAGCGAAGCTGGATAAATACGAAGACCAACAAACATCTGTTCGCAATAACCGGGAGTATGATGCACTGACCAAGGAAATCGAAGCGCAAAGGCAGGTCATCGAAAATGCCAAATCGCGACAAGAAGAGATTGCTAAACGCAGGCAGGAAATCGAACCGGAAATCGAGAAAGCAAAGCAAAAACTTGAGGAAAGCAAGGAACTTCACGCCGAGAAAGAGGAAGAGCTGAAAAAAGTTAAAGAAAATACTGAATCAGAAGAACAAAAGCTGATCCAAAAGAGGGAGGAAATGGAAGAAGAGCTCGATAAACGGTACCTGAAGAGCTACAAACGCCTTCGCAATGGCTTGAAAAATGGTTTGGCTGTGGTCCCCATGGAAAAAGGAGCTGCAATTGGCATGGCATTGCCCCCTCAAACACAAGTGGAAGTGCGCCGCAAAAATAAAATCATCATTGATGAAAACAGCGGCCGCATTGTTGTTGATCCTTCATTCTTTGAGCAGGCGGAAGAGCAGCTCTCGCAATAAAATAATAGGTAATACTTCTTGCTTTTTTTGCCATTTGCGCAACCAAAAACCTATTTTTGGCGCTAATTTGAATAAGATTTATTCAAAATTCAAAAGCAATTAAAGAATATTGCCGGACCAGATCAACCATTCTTTAAGCTTGTTAATTCCTTGCAGCATATTTGACTGGTAATAAATTAATGGAGTCTGGAAGATTTTTTTATAGAGGGGCAACCCTGATCAACAAATACAAAATAAAAGCCCTTGAAGATGGTTATATAATAACTGCGATGATCGGGTAATCGCCCACATGCGCTGAAGCTTCGGCGGGCAGGCTCTCTTTGAAACATTTATTGAATGGTTTGGCAGCCTGCTCACCGAAGCCTCGGCGTAGGTGAGAGGAAAGTCCGGACACCGACAAGCACCGTGCTTCCTAACAGGAAGATCCGGGTAACCGGATAGCCAGTGCCACAGAAAATAGACTACCTATCGAGGGCAGGCGGATAATCCCACCTGCGCTAAACTTTGGTGGGTAAAGGTGAAACGGTGAGGTAAGAGCTTACCGCTCTGCTGGTGACAGACAGAGGCATGGTAAACCTCACGGGGTGAAAATTCATGCAGGCCGAATGCATCGCTTGTTGCTCATCGGCCGGGTGGAATGCTTGATCCCGGTGGTAACAGCGGGACCAGATAAATGATTATCCCCGACAGAATCCGGCTTACAGATCATCGCTAAAAATTTGTTAATGCTGCCTTGAAGAAATTCGGGGCAGCTTTTTTATTTAAAATAAGCTATTACTATACACTATTTCACAGGAATGGTTATCTCGTCCGTGAGAACTGTTTATGGAGCTAACTACAGGTGCATAGGGAGTTAAATTTCTTTCATGACCTGCCGCTTGCAACGAAATAAATGCCTTGTCAAGGCCCGTTAAATACGTTTTTAATTGTGCGGAATTTGAAAGTTTGGTATAATAGATTAAACATCTAAGAGAGTCAGTTTCTTAGCATTTCTTTATCAAGATATAAAGTGTTAAAAATTTAATGAAGAGACTTATTGGGATTACAGGGTTTGGAGTATTAGTCATAATATTGCTGAGTTGCAGCAAGCAGCAAAAAAATGCCGAAGCATCAGATAATAGTCTACCGCATGTTGCAGCAGCCAGCCAGGTTAAAGCCGGTCGTTATTTAATTATCACCGGCGGCTGTAATGATTGCCATACGCAGGGATTTATGCAGGATAATAATATACCCGAAAGTGAATGGATGACCGGATCTTCGGTAGGCTGGCAGGGACCGTGGGGGACCACCTATGCAGCAAATTTGAGGCTTTCAGTTCAAAACTATTCAAAGAAAGCCTGGGTTCACATGGCTAAAACGCGAAGCACCCGTCCGCCGATGGTGTGGTTTTCCCTCAATCAAATGAGTGATAAAGATCTTAAAGCTATTTATGCCTATCTAAAGTCACTTGGTCCCAAAGGTAAGCCGGCGCCTCATGCCGTGCCTCCGGGGCAAAAACCTAAAACGCCGTACATAAGTTTGATGCCACAAAATATGCCGCAAGATTCTGTACCTATGAATACGAATAAATAATCTAATTGATAATTAAAAAACTGCTTTATTATCAAATTTTTAAAAGTCTTACATTTTATTTTGATCAATTATCGTATTATTGAGCAAAGAGATTAGGGATACATACCCAAACTGGCGCAAGCATCCGCTTGTGCCAGCGTGGAGAGAACTTCAAATGGTGATATATTCCTAAATATATCAAGTCTATATGTTACTTATTTGAGATTCCCATATCCTATTTAAGGCTAAGGTGTCATGCATAGACAGTCCACTCATTTTTGCATATCTTCTGGTGTTCAAATTTATGAGTTGATATATTTCGTCTTACCGATAAAATCAATATCAAGATTATCACCTTACACTTTACCAATATGAAGGCAAAAGAGTTACGTGCTCTTCAGAAACCACTCAAGGAAAAATATAAAGAAAATCCCGAAGAGGCTGAATGGATCCTGCATGCCGATGGTGTGCTGGAAAAAGAGATTGCATGTTCGGTTGAAACAGATATTGGCGAGGTAGAGGCGGGGCTTCATCCCGCAACCGGCGGAGACGGTTCATTTGCATGTTCAGGGGATATGCTGCTCCAGGCGCTCGTAGCATGCGCGGGGGTGACTTTAAAGTCGGTTGCCACAGCGATGGGGATTCAAATCAATAAAGGAACGGTGCACGCAGACGGCATTCTTGATTTTCGGGGTACGCTGGGCGTATCGCGCGAAGTTCCGGTGGGATTTAAAGAGATAAATCTTACGTTTCATTTGGATACGGATGCCGAGGCTGGAAAACTCGAAAAACTGGTTGAATTGACGGAGCGATATTGTGTGGTTTATCAAACGCTGACTAACCAGTTAGATGTGTCAACGAATCTAAAATAAGTTCAAAGCGACTTTATATGAAATAATGATGAAATATGAATAATGTCGAGCCATTATAACATCATTCGATAAAAATTCATACAATCATAATATGAGCTTTTCATAATTCTGTATTATCTTCAGAAGGGTTGATATATTTTTGGTTAAAAAATTGGTGACATGTAGGAATATTCTGTCGGTATCTTAATAAAAAAATTACATTTAAATTATCGGGCCATGAAAATAACCCAGCATTATAAATTAAAGCGTCTTTTTTCTCTCTTTTTAGGTTTGACTCTTTTGTACGGCTGCAGCCGGGCAAGCAATACAATGGTTCACCAAAAGGCCGAAAGGTCGACAAAATCACTGCAAAAAAAGCTTGATCAGCGCCGGGTTAAAATGTTTAACGGCTGGTCGGTATCAGCTGCAGGGCGCGCCATCCCATTGCGCAGAGATTTACCGCTTAACATGGCTCTGTCGCCAAATAAAAAGTGGATGGCAATCACCTTTAATGGGTATGGCAAAGAAGGGGTGAAATTTATTAACACCCAAACGGGATCGGTAGCTGATTCCGTAAGATTGGGGAACGCCTGGGTAGGGCTTTCGTTCGGCGCATCGGACAGCCGGGTATATGCCTCAGGCGGTAACAGCGACCAGATTTACGTACTTGGAGATCATCACAACAGGTGGATGAAAGAGGATTCCATTTCGCTGGGCAAACCGTGGCCCAAAAATAAAATTTCACCGGCGGGACTTGATGTCGATCCCAGCCGCCATCGTCTTTATACGGTTACCAAAGAAGACAGCATGCTATATGTGGTGAATCTTAAAAACAGGCAGGTGATCCGGCGCGTTAAGCTTAACTATGCGGCTTATACCTGCAAGCTATCGAATGACGGCAACAGGCTTTATATCTCACTCTGGGGCGGAGGAGAGGTAGCGGTATATAATATTCAAACCGGAAAAATCACACATCATATCACCGTCGAAAGCCATCCGAATGATATGGCACTTAGTCCGGATGGGAACTACCTGTATGTGGCTAATGCTAACAGTAACTCTGTATCAGTAATAAATACACGTCAAAATACCGTTATTGAAACGCTGAATGCCGCGCTTTATCCCAATTCACCTACGGGCAGTACGACCAATTCGGTTGCCCTTTCGAATGATGGAGATACGTTGTATGTAGCCAACGCCGATAATAACTGTCTGGCCGTATTTGATGTGTCTAATCCCGAGGAGAGCCGCTCGCTGGGATATATCCCGACCGGTTGGTATCCGACATCCGTAAAAGTGGCAAAAGGCAAAATATGGGTGGCGAACGGAAAAGGGATGCATTCCCGACCGAATATTCACGGACCTAATCCCACTACTAAACAACGTTCAAAAGAATATACGGGGCGAATGTTCACAGGGACCCTCTCTATTATTTCCGTGCCGAACCACCGTGAAATGGGCATATATTCCAAGGCAGTCTATAAAAATACACCTTACAATCCTCACAAAAATAAAAATAATAAGAAGCAAAAGGCCCAATTCCTTTATGCGTCACCGGGTCATCCGTCGCCGATCAAGCATGTGTTCTACATAATAAAGGAAAACAGAACCTACGATCAGGTACTTGGTGACATGTCTGAGGGCAATGGCGATCCTAATCTTACCCTATTTGGTCGCAGGGTGACACCGAATCATCATAAACTGGCTCGTCAGTTTGTTCTGCTGGATAATTTTTATGTGAATGCAGAGGTAAGTGCAGACGGCCATAACTGGTCTACGGCGGCCTATGCTACCGATTATGTAAATAAAACCTGGCCAACATACTACAGTGGCCGGGGCGGTAACTACGATTATGAGGGAGGGCGTAAAATTGCTTTTCCCAAGAAGGGATTTATTTGGAATTATTGTAAGCGGGCAGGCGTGTCTTATCGCAGTTATGGTGAGTTTGCAAATTTGGGTAACCCGCATCTGAAAGTTCTGAAGGGTCACACCGATCTTAATTACCCGGGTTTTGATCTGTCTGTAACCGATACGCTTCGGGAGCACCGCTGGGAACAGGATTTTGATTCTCTGCTGGCTCGCCACGAGGTCCCGCAATTTCAAACTATCCGACTGCCGGATGATCATACGGCCGGTGCCCGCGTGGACAGTCCGACGCCCCAAGCTTATGTCGCTGATAACGATCTGGCACTGGGCAAGCTCATTCAGCATTTGTCGCATAGCTCAATCTGGAAAAGCTCCGTTGTTTTTGTGTTGGAAGATGACGCCCAGGACGGCCCCGATCACGTGGATGCACATCGCTCCGTTTGCCTGGTCGCCGGACCGTATGTTAAACGTCATGCAGTCGTTCATGCCATGTATTCTACTTCGTCAGTTCTTCATACGATAGAACGCATCCTGGGACTTCCGCCGATGAGTCAGTATGATGCTGCGGCCCCGCTTATGACAAAGGTGTTTACCACGCATCCGGATACGGCAGCCTATCAAGCCCTGCCAAACAATATCAACCTGGATAAGAAAAACAAAAAGCACGATGCACTATCAAGAGAATCAGCGCATTTTGATTTTTCCGGGGCGGATGAAGCGCCCGATGTTCCGTTTGACCGGGTGATTTGGAAGACCGTAAAGGGTATTCACAGTAAAATGCCCGCACCGCGGCACAGCGCGTTTTTGATGGTCCATGAAAATTCAAGCGACAAGGGCGATCAGGATGATGATTGATAATCAGAACGGTTAACCTGCAGTTCTTCAAGCCCGTTGAAATTCGATTGTTTCTTAATCAGTCAAAATATTCGCTTGGATTCTGCTGATAAAAAAGCCGAAATTGCTCATAGAGCTCCGGATATTTTTGGCGCAGTTTTAGTGGCCGCTCGAAAAAATATTCAGTCGTTACGGCAAAAAATTCTGCCGGATTTTTAGCTCCATACGGATTCAGCAGGGTTTTTTGTCCTTTGTGCAACTCACGGATGAACGTCCGGTATGCTTTTCGGACAGTGCGAGTCCATTCATTGTCATCTTTATCGGGTGGAGCCTCAATACGGGCCGTTGCGCCGTATTCGCGATCGAGCTGGTGAGCAAATTCATGAAATACCAGGTTTTCGCCATCATCGGGGTCGTTGGCGCCATGCTGAACGTCGTCCCAGGCCAATACAACATTACCATACGACCATGATTCGCCGGCCCGCGCCTGGATGCCTTCGGTAATGACGCCATCAGATGCCGTTTGTTTCACGCGGGCAAAATAATCGTGGGGATAAATCAGGATAGCCCGCAACAGTGGATAAATTTCATCATCGCTCCCCAGAATAAGGATGCAGGCCTGCGCAGCAATAGTTACTTTCATTTCATCAGTCAGCGTAAGGCCACCGCAACCTTCAAAACTTTTTTTGCTGATGAAACGTTGTACGCGTTTTCGCAGATTTTGCTGTTGTCCCGCTGGCAGTCGCTCGTAATACGGGACGTTCTGTTGAATAATCGCCAGCCATTCTTCCGGAAACGGCTGGCTTGATTGCCATTTTTGCCGCAGTTTTTTAAATCCGAACATAGTCGTGAATTAGAGTGGAGTGAAGAGGCCTGTCAGGCTTTTTAGGTCTATCAGCTATGAAGAATATTTTATATAATACTGATTAGTGATTCATAAATTCACATTATACTTGCCTTTCACCTTGCGTTCAATCTCGCGCTTCATATCGCGCTCCTTAATATCCTCTCGTTTGTCGTGGCGTTTTTTCCCTTTCGCCACACCAAGGAGTATTTTAGCATACCCATTTTTAAAATATAGTTTCAGCGGAACCAGGGTGTATCCTTGACGTTCCACCGCTTTTCCAAGGGCCTCAATCTCGCGGTTCTTTAACAGTAATTTTCGTTCGCGTCGCTCGTCGTGATTTGCGTAACTGCCATGTTTGTATGGTTTGATATACATGCCGTGGATCCATACCTCACCATTATCGAGGTAAGCAAAAGATTCGGCGATACTGGCATTGCCGTTACGGATTGATTTGACCTCCGTACCTTTAAGTACTATCCCCGCCTCATAGGTTTCTTCAACCGAATAATTATGCCTTGCTTTTCGGTTTCGAATCGTTGGTGTTGCCATAAAAATCAAACTTTTTCAATGATTAGTGATCATTAAATATAAGCTTTTTTGAGGGGCTTTACAGCTTGATGAATGTCACACATTACCATTTACTCAAAACACAAAGAAATTTCCAACCAAACAGCTCTGCAGTTTCTTTTCCACTCATCAATGGAGCAGGTAAATAGGGGTGGGACTGATGCACAAAATATAGATAACCATGCTGCTCCAGCCCAGGATTTTGCGTTTAAGGTCAAGCGGCTTTTCATGCATGGCCGGCGGGTGTTCAATGCCGGTAAAGAAAGCCAGAAAAAATGACCAAACAACCCAGATAAGCGAGCCGGGTGTTACGGTATTGCCAACATAGAGATACAAGTAGCCGGCGGTAACAGCAAGCGATCCAATAAAAACGGGGGTTATCCACTTGTAATTGCCGTGAAATGCTTTAAAAAGCAAGATGGACAGGATGATTGCCCAAACAAACAGGCTAAACAGCCCATGAGCCGTAGACCATCCCCAGCTGCTTAACAGAAGGTGTATAGGAGGGATGGCCTGTATGCCCCCCAGTGTTACAAGGATGCAGAAAAATATACGGGCAACCAGCCGGTGTTTCCTGAAGCCTATCAGCGAGTAAAGAATGTGTCCGCCGTCGAGCTGGCCAACCGGTGTCAGGTTCAGGGCTGTAAAAAATAATCCAAGCCAGCCGGCAAATAAGAAAGGATAGTGATACATTTCCCACATCGGGGGGACGTTCCTGAAGAAACTGGCCAAAAAACTGTACATCAGCGTATTCCCAACTGCTATTGTGCCCCCCTGTTCGCCCGGAGCAAGCGGGTTGGATGGAAAAGTTCCGTGTAACCGGATGTATTGTTTAAGTGGCTCACTACCCGCAAAACTTGTGATATAACTCGGATGGGGAAGGGTCATAAAACCATATAGAAGAACGCCCAGCGCTATCAGAAATCCAGCCAGTGGGCCGGCCGCTCCCACATCGAACATTTCGTATGAATGATTAATTTTTTGTCTGATGCGAATGACGGCTCCCAGGGTGCCGATCCCGAAAGGTATAGGGATAAAATAGGGGAGGGTGACTCGTATCTTGTGGAAATAAGCCGCAAAATAGTGCCCGAATTCGTGCACTCCGAGAAAAGCTAAAATCAGGCCGGCAAAAATAGCACCCCGGCTGATATCGATCAAATCGGGCATTGAAGCGGGAAACATCGTTCCCTGATAACCGACAAATTCAGCCCCGGCCAGCGACACCGTCGCGAAGGTGACGATAAATAGTCCAAGGTGTTTTAGAATGGTCAGTGTGTCGGGATGATTCGGTTGAGGGCGATTTACTGGTTCATCTATCGGCTCAAAGTAAGATGGATATGTGGAATCTATTGGGCTTTCTGGCTTATCCAAAAGTAATAATGAAACTTAAAAATTGAAGTAACAATCGTATATCAAAAATGCACCGTTTGATTCGCTTAAGAAAAATATTAATATATTGCTCAGTTGAAAATACGGTATTATGATTTTTAATGTTCTCTTAAAATGGGCATGGTCATACAGCGAGCTCCTCCCCGGCCCCTGCAAAGTTCATGACCTGAAAAACTGATAGCTATTTTTCTGCCCACCGGATCAAAGGGTTTATCGCGATATGTTTCAATAAAATCAAATTGATCGATAATCTGATACCCGTGTTCTTCCAGAACCCTGAAGGTATTTCTGTTGCGCTCGTAACCGACGATGACTCCGGGAGCCAAGGCAAAGACATTTGCACCATCGGTCCATTGCTCGCGAAACTGAGTCGTACGGTCTTCACCGCCACATTTTATAAAAGTGATGTCCCGGTCTAATAATTCCTCAAGAGTTGATTTTAAAGAAGTTCGGGGAGCAGACTGGATAGCCCCGTTATGGTCAGTCAGCACTGAAACATTGTCCTTTTGTTCCATAATGGCGGGAGGAAAAACAATACATTCATTTTCGCTGGCAAACGTAAAGATTGTATCGAGATGCATGGAAGATCGTTGCTTGGGGATATCAACCGCGATAATATATTCAAATGTACCGGAGAGCAGATTTTGAGCGGCATTCATCAAAGCACTGAAAGAAGTACGCTCGCTCATACCGATGAGCACTACTTTATCGGATGCCACCAGCACGTCTCCCCCCTCCAGTGAATCGCCAATGCTGGTTTTGATAATATTTTCATTAATTTCGGAAAAAAGAGGATGGTATCTCACCACCGTTTCCATCAGCAAAGCCTCACGCAACCGGGCCTTTTTAGCCGGACGTGAAAGTAAAATGGAACTCCCTGCTATAGCGGCTAAATCACGGGTAAAAACCAAATTTGGGGTCGGAGACAGCGAAAAGTCAGCAATCGCCGGTGTGGTCCCTTCAACAACAAACTGCAGCAGATCATCCGGCGGTAAAGCTGCTAAATCATTTTTGATAATACCAAGATTATCCTCCGGGAAGGCATCGACCAGCAAATCAATAAAAAAAGTATGGGCCTGACTCTGACTATCTTGCAGGCATTCGCGGAATAATTCCGTTATTTGAAGTATCCGTCCATCCGCGGGCATGGCCGCTTTGAAAATTTTTAGCATATCGACGTGTTCTTCACGGGCGTCCTCCTCGAATATGATATCATCAAAAAGCAGCTCATCTTTAAGTGCAGGATTAACCAGCGACACTTCCCTGCCGGGAGTATGCACAATAACACCTTTAAGCCGATCGGTTTCAGAAGTAATTGACAATTTCATGAAATGAATCCTAATGTGAAACTATTTAAATACACCAAATATACAATTTCGGCGTTTATTTATTAAACCATTTTTAAGTTGAAAATAATGCCACAAAATTTCGATATTCCTGTATGATAAAACATTTTTATCAAAATTTGGTTCATCAGTACCATATAATGTTTGTATCAACTGGTAAACAACGAGGTTTTCGATGTCTCAAAAAACTGAAATAGAATCTTTGGTTTTTTTACTGAACGATCCCGATCCGGATGTACAGGGGGCGGTCAGGGAACGTCTTTTTGAGATGGGGCAGCAGGCTGTGCCGCTGCTCGACGAGAAACGTAATACCGTCAATGATGAAGAGGAACGAGAGCTGATCAATGACATTATTCGTCATATCACCTATGGCCACGTTGAAGAAGATTTTATAGATATTCTGGAAGGGGGCGTTAAAAATATAAAGCAGCTGGAAAAGGCTGTTTTAATTTTGTCTCGCTTCGAAAATCCCACGCTCAGAGTGAGCGATTACGAACGAAAACTCGATCGATGGGCCGAGGACATTGAAGATGAAATTCGATTTCAGCCCGATGAAACCAAGCAGATGCATGTGCTGTTGAGCTACATTTTTGAAACACTTGGCTTTTCGGGAGGAACGACAGATTATTATCACCCCAAAAATGCATATCTGGATCGTGTCATTGACCGCCGGCGCGGATTACCTATTTCTCTGGCTTTTGTGGTTCTTTTTCTGGCTCGCCGGCTTAATTTGCCGTTTTACGGATTGAATGTCCCCATCCATTTTATGGTCAAATTCAGTGGACTGAAAGAGGAGGTTTTAATCGACCCCTTCGATCATGGCAAATCGGTGACTTACAATCAGTGTTATTATTTTTTGAAGCAAAATGGGGTTGAACCTAAAGCGGTCTATTTTAACAAAGCGAATGAAGCATCAATGCTGGCGCGCATGATACGTAACCTGGTGCGCAGTTATCACCGGAGGGATGAGGAGCAAAAGGCCGAACACCTCCAGGAGTTGTTGCAAACCCTTGAGATGATGTGCCTGTAGACCTTCGATCACGATATTTTAATGTATTCCTGTCAGTGATGCGTCTTATTCTGATGAACGTTTTGGCTACGATTATTTTATGAATATCTTTGAGATTCGTGCTGACGGTCTGTTGGCAATAAAAAAAGAAATTGGGGAGCTCGTCTAACAGTGTTACTTTAAGGCATTCGATTTTTTAGCAAGATATCTTTTTTCTTTACGTTAATGCTTTGATATGACGTCTGATTTAATTAATAAATATCAAAATATCTTTCGCTTTTAATATGAGAAAATACGTTTGTAGGTCATTTTTGAAACATTTCGGCCTTTTATTATTCCTTTATGGGTTATGTATCGTCTCGGTAACTCCGGCGTTTGCTCAAACAGGGCCCCCTAAAAAGGGGATACAACCCCTGCGCTCGGACGTAGGTATTAATGGATTTACGGCTAATTTTCACGGGCTTAGCAGTTTTACGAATCTGGAAAATGATACGCTTCATACGAATGGAAGTGCCAATCTTGAAATTGTATTCCACGATGTGCGTATGATGTCGCAGCGGCTGGGCGTTGGATTTCAAGTACTGGGCAGTTTTTACACAAACTCAAACCCGGGTCACTCTCAATTTGGCATCAAAGGCTGGGGGGCAGGACCGATGGTCCGCGTTTATCCATTCTTCACCAATCGTTTTCAGCCCTATGCACAGGCCGAAGCACTTTTTGGAGATAATATGGGCGTGGGCAAATTAGCGACTACTGCAAATAGGGGCAAAGGATTTCGTGTACGCCTGGGGATGCGCGCTGGTTTTGCTTATCGCATAATTAATAATTTTGGACTTTTTGTTGAAGGCGGGCCTGACTGGGAAAGTGGCGCACTATTTAAGGCTGATGCCCGGGCTTGGCAGCTAAATATCGGCTTTGATATCTACCGTTTTAAATAACAATACGTGAAAGTGTAAATATTTAATGGAGGAAGGGTGCTATAAAAGCGTTTAGTGTCGCTAACAAATTAAAAATTTGTGCGGCAGACTGTTAATGTGCCATTAGTTAAATAAAAACGTTGCATCTGTGCCAATAAGCCGAGATATTTGAGCGTAATATACAGCAACTAAAAGAAATGAAAAATTCGTATGACATATGTAGTTACCGATCCGTGCATCAACTGTAAATATACAAACTGTGCGGCTGTATGTCCCGTTGATGCGTTCCGGGAAGGACCAAATTTCTTGACTATTGATCCGCTTGAATGTATTGACTGTGATGCATGTGTAGCTGAATGTCCGGTGGAAGCTATTTATCCTGATGATGAAGTACCGCTTGA
>DASQZL010000226.1:0-8816 GCA_035638715.1 Balneolaceae bacterium | reverse complement strand
CTAATGATTAAATTCAGGGTGATATTATTCTGGAGGTCGCCCAGATTAACGATATCACCGACATGCCATCCATATTTTTGCATGATTTTTTCGCCTACGATGGCGCCATTTTTTTGTTTAATAAAATTTTCATACTGGTCTGCAGGGATATTAGAAGCCATCGACTCAAAGACTTTCCGGTACGTTTCCGGATCCACGAGTATGGCAACGTAGTAAACATCCGTTTTGCCCGCGCTGACCACGGTAAAAGAAGTTGGCGTGACCGCGGTAACCCCTTCGAATTTTTCCAGTTGATTCCAGTAACTTTCGGGGAGCTGGCGTCGCGGACCGGCATATTTTTCAATCACTCCAAGCCGGGTTTCTCCAGCGCCATGGGTAAACTGAATTTTCATGGCTGAAAGAATGCTTTGAAGCATCGTAAAAATAAACAGCGCCAGTGCTATGGCGCTCATCGTCAAAAACGTTTGCTTTTTGTTTCGAAACAAATTTTTGAATATGAATGATAGCCATTTCATGCGGCTTATCTGTCTTTGGGATGATGGGATTGAATATCACGATTCCAGACTTCTTCTTCCCCTTCGGTTTCGACCAGGATCCCTTTTTCAAGATGATAAATATCTGTTGCCCGCTTTGCGACATGAGGATCGTGGGTAACCATAATAATCGTTTTATCGAGATCATTATTCAGTGTATCAAATAATTCGAGTACTTCCTCTGTGGCGCTGTAATCGAGGTTGCCCGTCGGCTCATCGGCAATGATAATGAGCGGATCCGTTACAATAGCCCGGGCGATGCAGACGCGCTGCTGTTGGCCGCCGGAGAGCTGGCGCGGGTAATAGTCGGTACGGTCTTCGAGTCCGACGATCGCCAGGGCAGCGTTTATCAGTTTCTGACGCAGGGCTTTACTCATATCAAAGAGCAAAAGCGGCAGTTCAACATTTTCATAGGCGGTCAGTACCGGCATCAGATGATACTGTTGAAAAACGAAGCCCACATGTTCGAGTCGCCACGTTGCCAGTTTGCTTTCATTCAATACCGTTATGGTCCGGTTGTCAACAATTACGTCGCCGGTTGTAGGAGTATCCAGGCCGGAGATGATATTCAACAGGGTCGATTTACCGGAACCGGAGGGTCCCATTAAAGCAATGAATTCACCCGCATCGATCGTTAAATTAATATCTTCCAGCACCTGCGTGGCTACCTCGCCATTCATGAATGTTTTGCTTATATGTTGAATATCCAGTAAAACTGACATGAGCTGTGATAAATATTTTCTTTATTTTAATTTGAATGGGGAATAAAAGTTCGGGCATTGAAATCTTCCCGTTGTTGCAGATGCATTGGTACTTTTTCCGAACATTCGTATAAAAAGGAAGGGCCTCCGTTTTTGACAAGGCCCTTCTTATTCCTATCTTTTTAAACGGATTTTATTTCATGGCAAGGTTATTTCTTTATTTTTTTCACCTGTCCTAA
The DNA here is from genome assembly GCA_035638715.1 of Balneolaceae bacterium. GTDB lineage: Bacteria > Bacteroidota > Rhodothermia > Balneolales > Balneolaceae > SMO-BIN1. Next base: position 7,343 of record DASQZL010000226.1, on the reverse strand, counting down.
ATAGTTAAAGTAAACGGTCTTTTTATTTCCATTATTCGCCAGGGTGATTTTGTATATTTTTTTGTCGTTTCTAAAGTCTCTGATGACAACTTCGTTGCCTACGTGGTGCCATCCTTGAAATCTTGGATCACTTGTTAATTTAGTTTGGATTTCCTCCGGCAAGTTCCAGTTTTTGTACGTTCCCTTTGAATATCTTAGCTCTCCATTTCCTCCATAAATAGCTTTTATTTTATAACCGGGGCCCTGGGCGGATACAACGTACCGGTCGATTGTGCTCGTGGTGTCAATCAATTCATAGTCAGCCAGTCCACTCATATCATCGGTTGAAGGGTAATAGTACCACTGTGATTGATTCAGGTCCCAGGAGGGAAAATCAGTTTGAATAGCAGTAATTACGCTCTGTGGAACCTTACTCATATTCATGGCTTCTTTTTGCTGCGCTAATGAAGGCATCGTGGTAGCCCCAAGGATGATTGCTCCCAGTAAAAGGGTCGCTTTTAAAAAAGATAGATTTAAGTTTTTCATTGGAATATCCTCTCTTGATTTAGTTAGTTTATGATAAATTGTTGATGATGGCATTTGTGCCGTCATTAAAGCATAAATAAAATCAAACTTTTGTTTATTTTACTTTTAATACATTTAACATATTTAAATATTTATATCACAACTACAGGAATAACGATTCATTCATTGTAAAGGAAAATCCTACAAAGCCAGCATTAAATCGGCCTGTTTATATTTGATTAAAGAGGTTTATTCCGGGAGAGGATAAGGCCATAATCATTAAAGGGGGCAATATTTGTGAATATTACTAATAGGGACCTGATTAATTTGTTTTAGGCAAAGGATTCTTTGCATAATCACTTCAGGGAAATAAAAGATCGGCTCCCCGTTTCACCAGCTAATTCGACCATGCAGGATTAATCCGTCAATGACGGATAAAAGTACTCATTCAACGAAAAGAAAGTTAAGGTGAATTCTATAGGACTACTCTGGAATTGCGTCAGTGCCCTTTCGCTTCAAGCATTTTAATCACTTCCAGGCAAAATGCTTCAAACAAGTGTTTGCGTTCCTCTCGCACGCGAAGGTTGATCTGCTCGAGATGCGAAAGATTCAGTGTTTTTATATGTTCGCCCCACTTTGAACTTTCAACGGATACCATCCCGTCATTCAAGCCTTCGTGCTCATAAATATGGTTGTTTTGGTACCGGGATATGACTTTAATGGGTTGATCTGTCCCCCGACCGACAGCTGAACTGTATGAATAATATGAAACACCGGGGACATCCGTAATCTCTGGGTTGAATTCATTGTTAATATAAATGCGCGTCAGCTGGCGTGCTGCTCCAATCGCATCACTTTTATCGGTCGGCACAAACCGGTCGCCCACCCATTCCAGAAAATCACCAATTTTATCGCGAATTCGATCCGGGGTGTTTAGAGCCAGCTCCGCCAGGCTGGTGCCGCGGTGAGGCGTACTTATAGTGGTAAGCGAAGCTACGTGTGGAGCAGCATCAAGTTTTGAGAGTGCATAACGCATGTCGAGCCCACCCATGCTGTGAGCTACAACATTCAGCTTTTCGGCGCCCGTGCGCTCTTTTACTTTGTGAATGAGCCGCATCCAGCGGGCTGCCCGTGTTTCAATTTTTGCATAAGAAACGATATTGGGAGCAAAGGCCAGTACGTTGTGACTACGCATTAACAGGGCCACATCATAAAGAGGGGAGGGCTTAACCAAGCCCGCAAGGGCCCCGTATCCATGGCAGACCAAAACCGGGTGATTCAGATGTACAATTTCCGGCTCCGGAAATTCTTTGAGTTCCAGTTTGGAACTCCATCGATTTGAGGAAAAAACTTCCAACATAGCTGTTTAACTTTTAAGACAAACAATAATCACATCAACCCAAATTTGTGCAATTAAATTCATAAAAATATACCAACTCTATTTCAATTATTTTATAAAAAAAGAAACAGATAGAAAAAATCAATAGTCGACGAGATTCTGATCCCTTCCTGGGGTTATAGTTGTGACATAGCTATATGCTAACGTAGCAAATGGAATTTCATTTCCCCGGGGGCATGTTTTATCCTGGCATGTGGGGCAAATTGTTGCGTTAGATGCACGTTACGGGCAAAATGGATTTACCTGCCTGTCCTCTAATGGAGGAAGTCACTAATTTTTACCGTCAAACCGGGTAGAATATTTTCATAACTCTAAAGGTAATTTTTAACCAATCCGCACATTTGTTTTTCTATTGATGTCTGATAATATCTGAGATTGATAGCCCTTATTTCAGTTATGCTTTTCGGGGATTCTCAATTTTACGGTGTTGATGATCGTGTGATGATAATCAAACAGGATATTTAAATTTTTTTCCGGAAAAATAACGCGGGCCGGCAGTGATATTTGGTAGGGAGAACACTCATTTTTCAATGCCAAATGAAATCTTGTTTGAGGAAAGTTGGACGGCACCGTGACTACATCGACGGTGCGGGTGAAGGCGCTGTCGACTTTTATGGAACGGGTTGAAACGTCATCTTTCGGAACATGAAATTCACTCAGCGTAACGAAAAGAAGAGAATCGGCCTGCGATAAGCTGTGGAGATGTTTATGCTGCGTTGAGGGCAGGCTGATCAATAGCCAGGTCGCTGCAACGCATGAGATAAATAATAGACCTGCAATCAGCTTTTTTTTAGAATCAGTTGTCAAAACACGGAGGTTTAAAAGTGATAAAAGCACTCTAATAATAGCTTTTATACAGGAGGATTTCTACGAAAAATTGATGAATAATTATTGAATTTAGTGTACGATTCAGAGGGGGGACCTACTTGATAAGAACCCCTTATTTTGAGCAGGCTGAAACTCTGATAAAAGAGTAACGACAAAAAAATTTACGAAAACCTTATATTTTTCAAGATATTCCGATTCACTATAATGATCAATTGGAGTCAATATGTCTTTTCATTTTAGGAAGGTAGAATCCGCTGATGACATTGATATTTTTCATGAAATGCCGTTTCGGCTTTATGAGTCGTTTCCGCAGTGGATTCCCCCGTTTCGTTTCGAGATTGAGCGGATATTTGATCCCAAAACGAATGACTTCTTCCAGCGTGGTGAATGCGAGCGCTACCTGGTTTTCGAAGCAAATCGCCCGGTTGGTCGGTTTGCATTGATGAATACGCCTGAGCGCGACAAGGTCCTGGAGCCAACGATGGGCGGCATCGGGTTTATTGAAATGGAAAATGACCTGCAATTGGCACGCGAGATCATTGATTTCGGAAAAGAATGGCATCGAAAACGGGGATATCATGCCATGCGCGGGCCCATCAATTTCGGGGAAAACGATATGTATTGGGGACTACTGGTCGAAAATTTTGATGAACCGCCTATTTACGGCATGTTTTATCATCCGCCTTATTACCAGGATTTACTGGAGGCGACCGGCGCCCAAAAACTGGATGACCACTGGAGTTATAAACGTTCGTTTAATAAACCGCTGCCCGAGCGCCTGGTAAAAATTACCGACCGAATTGAACAACGACCGGGGGTTGAGCTGCGGCCTATTGATATGGATAATATTTACCGCGATGCCGAGTATATACGTCACATTTATAATGAGGCCTGGAGTGAGCAGGATATTCGCGAGCGGGAATCGGAGTTTACCGAACTGACCCGTGAAACAGTCGAGAAAATGGTTGAAAAACTGAAACCGGTGATGATTCCCGACAGTGTGCTGCTGGCTTTCGTTGATGGAGAGCCGGCTTCATTTATCGTGTGTGTACCGGATTTGAATGAAATTTCAAAAGAGACGGGGGGAGAGCTGCACTGGTGGCACTATCCCAAAGTATGGTGGTTTAAGAGGCGCGCGCGGCACCTGCGTACACTGGTTTTCGGGACGCGCCCGAAGTTCCGGAAAATGGGACTTGAAGCGCTGACGTTTGTGCGTGGGATACAATTCACAAAAGCGGCCGCTCCAACACTTGAGTACCTTGAAGGGGCGTGGGTGAGCGAAAAAAACTGGCTGATGCAGCGCAGCCTGGAGGCGCTGGGATGTCATCATCACAAAACCCACCGGACCTATAAATGGGAATTTTGAGAAAACTTTAGTAAATCGTTGCATGAAGCTGCGCGAAGGGAATCGCAAAAACTTAAATAAAATTGAGAGTATGTGTTATTTCGCCTTGATGTGGGACGATGCTAAGCCCAGCGCTTCTCGCCGGATCTCAAAAAAATAAATAATTTTGTTTGTTAGTTCTTTATCTAAAAAAACCTTCGGAGGTGATGATTGGATTTTGTAGCTGTTTCAAACGTCTATACTTGAAACGCCACAATGTAATTAGCGTGGACGCTTTTTACAGCGGGCATAGCGTTTATGGGCTTTTGGAAGATGTACTACACTTACAAGTGTAGTACATCTATTAACTATGGCTCGCGGAAGAGTAGAAGCGGGAAGATTCGAGTATTCGTCGGATGAGCTCGGCTGGTTTAAAGCCTCCATGCTTGAAACGACACATAAAAAATATTTGTAATAAGCGTGGACGTTTATTACGGCGGATAGGGATTCTGAGCATGCCAAATGAAACTATTGAACGAAGGGCCTCACAAGTTTCAGGAGCCAAAAATAACGCCTAATATTTTCGCCGCAACTTCCTTCTTTGTCCCGCTGATTTGCTTTTCGCTATCTTTACCAATAAGATGAACCGTATTGCTGTCTGAGGCAAAACCCGCATTTTTATCATTCAGGGTGTTCGCTGCAATCCAGTCGAGATTCTTCTCCTGCCATTTCCGGCGAGCATTTTCAACCAGATTTTCTGTTTCCATGGCAAAGCCGATCAACGTTTGCCCCTGCCTTTTATGTTCGCCCAGCCAGCCCAGAATATCCGGGGTTTTGCGCAGTTCAATGGTTGACCGTGAAGTCTCTTTTTTTATCTTTTGCGAGTGATATTGCTTTGGTGTAAAATCAGATACCGCGGCCGTCATGATGATGACATCCGCATCTGCAAGACCTCGGACCTGCTCAAAAAGCTCCTCCGTTGATTCTATTTCGATGGCTTCCACGTCAGGTGGTTGATCAAGTTGAACCGGACCGTGAATTAGCGTGACGTCCGCGCCCATATTGCGGGCGGCCTCAGCCATGGCGAATCCCATTTTGCCGGTACTTGGATTGGAAATAAAACGAACCGGATCGAGATGCTCGCGTGTTGGTCCGGCGGTGACAAGTACTTTTTTACCGTTTAGCGGACCTGTTACTTCTGCTGACAAGATTTCACGGGCCTTTTGCAGTATAACTTCTATTTCCGGCAATCGTCCTTTGCCTTCAAGACCGCTGGCCAAATATCCCTCTTCGGGTTCTAAAACCTGATAATTAAATGAACGTATCTGCTCCAAATTATTTTGCGTTGCCGGTGCTTGGTACATTTTACCATCCATCGTGGGACAAATAAGCAGGGGACAACGCGCGGCAAGGACCGTAGAGGTGAGCATGTTATCAGAAAGACCGTGGGCGATTTTTGCAAGCGTGTTGGAAGTGCACGGTGCAATAATAAACAGGTCCGCCCATTCTCCCCAACTGATATGACGCGTCCATGCGTCCGGCGAATCTTTTTCAGGGAAGATCCGGACGGCCACTTCATGTTTTGAGAGTGCTGCAAATGTTTCGACGCCAACGAAACGGGAGGCTGCCGGCGTCATTGTTACGCGAACCTCAGCGCCTTCTTTTTGAAGCAAACGCAAAAGAGAAACTGCCTTGTAAGCGGCTATTCCACCGGTAACGCCGAGTATGATCCGCTTTCCCGGGAGCATCGTTTATTCTTCCGTTTCGGGGTAGCGGAAATAAATTTCACCCTTGCGCATTTCTTCAATTGCGCGTTGCGTAGGATGGGTTAATTTTTCAAATTCCTTGGAAATATTTTCCTGTTCCTCATTGAAGGAGAATTCATCTTCATCCTCAAATCCTTCAAAATATTTAAGCTTTTCATCAAGCTCCAGTTTTTCCCGGGCTGCAATCTGCCGCGACCGTTTTGCCATGATTGCAATCAGTTCATACTGATTACCCGTGTCTTTGTTCAGCTTTTCAATGTCAAGTGTTTGTATAGACATAAATGGATATTAGTTTTTAGTATCACTGGTAAAAGACTGAATAATGGTCTTTACCTGTTTATAAGCTGCTTCTAATTTGTTATTAATAACGATAAAATCGAAACGATTCGCATACGCAAGTTCTTTTTCAGCTTTTTTTAAGCGTTTTTCGAGTGATTCTTTGGTTTCAGAGCCACGCTTTAGCAACCGTCGTTCCAATTCTTCGATGGAAGGGGGTTCAATGAAGATACTTACACAATGATCCCTGAATATTCTCTTAACATTTAATGCGCCCTTCACTTCGATATCAAGCACTGGAAAATAGCCGTTTTTAATCATTTTATCAACTTCAGAGCGTAATGTCCCATAACGATAACCGCTATATTCTTCCCACTCTAAAAAACCGTCCTTTTTGATCAATTCGTCAAATTCCTGTTCGGAAAGGAAAAAATAATCCACGCCATCCTTTTCATATTCACGCGGTGGACGTGTGGTAGCTGATACAGAAAATTTTAATTCCGGGAATTCATCCAGTAATTTTCGGGCGATGGTTGTTTTGCCTGCGCCGCTGGGAGCTACGAGGACGATCAGTTTTCCGGATGGGGATTCGTTACTCAACGTTGGCTACCTGTTCGCGAATTTGTTCAAGGCTTTCTTTTGCACTAACGACATGCTGTGAAATTTCAGTGTTATCCGCTTTTGAACCAATAGTGTTGATTTCCCGGTTCATCTCCTGGGCAAGAAATTTTAGCCGTCGTCCCACCGTTTCTTCGCTGGACAATGCCTCTTTAAAAAATTTAACATGCGATTTCAGGCGTACAAGTTCTTCCGTGATATCTTTTTTATCGACTAAGATGGCCACTTCCATTTCCAATCGTTCTTCATCCAGGACGTCATCATCAACAAGTTTATTGATGCGGTTCAGGAGCTCATCGCGTGTGTCTTTGGCCCGGTCTTCACTCAATTTTTGCACGCTATCCATTTTATGGGCAATATGATCAGCCCTTTCCTTTAAATCCTCTTCCAGTTGCCGGCCTTCCTGTGCGCGCATTTCGATGAGATGTTCCAGCGCTTCTGCAAGTGATTCCTGGCTAAGTTCCCAAATTGTTTGCAGGATTTCTTCATCTTTCTCGCGGGAAACAAATATTTCTTCAAACTGCATTAAATCCCTCAGAGATATCGGTTCGTTTACCCGGGCTGCTCGTCGCAGTTCATCAAGTATTTTTTTGTACCCCCGGGCCAGCTGCTGGTTGATCGTTATCTC
>DASQZL010000225.1:0-2854 GCA_035638715.1 Balneolaceae bacterium | reverse complement strand
ATTCATCCGCTTGCTCTTCGTTTACCCTTTCAATACGCAGTTCGGCTTCTTCCAGGGTATTTGAACATTGCCTGGAAAGAGTTATTCCCTCTTCATATAATGCAATGGATTTTTCAAGCGAGAGCGATTCGTCATCAAGCGCTTCAACAATTTCTTCCAGTCGTGCCAACGCATCTTCAAAAGATAATTTTTCGTCATTCATATTTACGAATCTGAATTGTTAGCGAGTGTTTCGATCATCGTTTAATATACAAAACTTGCATCAAAAGCCTGATCTTTACTTCATTTGCTTGTTTGAATCTTTCATTTCAGAAGCAGGAAAATAGACCGGTCAGCGCCATTTTTTTCGTTTTATTGTATCTCCATTCGAATAGAATTGCAGAGCTCCCGACCGACTCGTAAAAAACAATCGGGTCCTTGTGGCTCTCAACCGGCGGACAGCCGCGGGATCAGGAAATCGGAACCGGTTATGCAAAGCCAGCGACACACCGCTGAGGGCAGGCGTTGCTACACGCAAAAAAGCTTTGGACGAGCTGGTCCGGCTGCCATGATGGGCCACCTTCAGGAAATCGGTATTTAGCATGTGCCCATAGTTATGGAGCAATAATTTTTCCTCTTTAGTACCGGCATCACCCTCAAAAAGAAATTGCGTTTTTCCGTATATAAGCTCCATCACCAGTGAGTGCTGATTGGCACTGGCGTAATGGTTAAGGCGGCTGGGACCGTAGACAAATATTCTCATAGCCGGATCAAGAGATACGCGGTCGCCGGCTTTTAATGCCTTTACCGGTATATTTCGCTCGCGAGCCATCCGGAGATAGCGATGGTAAAGTTTCGAAGTGTAGGTAAATCCGGAGTTATAGATAGTGTCAATGGGAATATTTTTTATCAATGCCGGCATCCCGCCAATGTGGTCGGCGTGCGGGTGTGTAAGAAATACCGCATTTAATTTGTGAATGGCCATAGCCGTAAGATAGGGAAGGATAACAGAACGCCCGCTGTTATGATCGGGCGTCCACCGGCCGGTATCTATTAAAAAATGCTTGCTGGAGGGCGTGCTGATAAAAGTGGCGTCACCCTGGCCTACATCCAGCATGGTAATTTTTAGCGTTGGCGTTTTAAGCGTCCGATATAACTTTGCCGCTTGCTGTATGCTGCATATCAATAAAAACAGAATAAGCATCTTCCAGCGAATCTTTGCCAGTGGTAATGATGCGATAAACATCACAGCGGCGATCCAAATCAAAAAAGTGAAGATTCCCGGCGTGGGAGTATGGATCCAGCTCCAGGGCCATTGCGAGACGCGGCCGGTAAAATTTTGCAGATAAATGAAAAACCAGCGACAAGGGGCGTTCATCACAAAAGCCGCTGAAGGAAATAAGGCAGCAACCGGCAAAAGGACAAGCGCCCAGGGCAGAATAAGCGTCAAAAAGGGGACGACCGCAAGATTGGCGAGCGGGCTGACAAGCGAAAAATAGCCAAAATAGTAGCTTAGCAGCGGGTAAAGTCCCAGTTGAACAACAAAAGAAACGATGATGATCATCGCTCCTTTGCCATACCAGCGGTGCCGAAACCAGACAGGGAGAAAGCGCTGAATAACGGGCAAAATTAAAAGAATGGCATAAACGGCGGCAAAAGAAAGTTGAAAGCTCACGCTGAAGAGTTGATTGGGATCGAGGAGCAAAATAATAATAGCAGCTGCAGCCGTCAGGTTTTTGGCATCCCGCTGTTTATAAAAAAGGCGCCCGTAAGTGAGCAATCCACCAGTAATGGAAGCGCGCATCACCGAAGCCGAAAAACCGGTGAGACCCGCGTAGATGAAAAGCAGTAAAATAAGCAGGGTGAGCGCTACCTGTTTACCGCGGCGAAAACTCCATATATAAGGAATAAAAAGCCAAAAAGGAGCGATGAGCAATCCTACATGAAGTCCGGAAACGGCCATGATATGCGCTAACCCCACGCGCGAGAAAGACTGTTTTTGCCGGTGGGAAAGATCATTTTTATATCCCAGCAGCACGGCTTTGGCCAGTGCTGTCGTTCGCCGGCCAAAATTTTGTTCAATCAGTTGAAGGCTTTTCTGCCGCCAGCTTAACCAGCTCAACCAGGACCGCGTCTGATGCGCGCTATAGATGTGGGTAATACCCGCTTGCGAGTAGATATCCCTGGAGGCTAAATATTTTTTGTAATTAAATGCATGCGGATTACGTTTTCCATCCAAAGGATAAACCTCCGCTCGAAAATAAAGCGCTGATCCCAGGTGAATGGAATCAGGTAATGATTCGCCCGACGGATTATAAATTGCGCGGAGGGTATACGATTCAAACCAACGCAGCGAATCAGCAATGATCGTGGTATCCACCGCGATATCAAGATCGTAATTTCCCGAGCTGCTTTGGTTAATATCCTGCACTGTCCCTTTCACCCCGATGGTTTTCCATCTGTAGGCCGCGAGCAACCGGGCTGAAGCGGGGGCGTGAGATCGACGAAAGCGACTATGCCAAAGCGCGCCGAAACATACGACGCAGCCCAGGTAGCTGATGATAGCCAGGGAATTTAAAGGGATTTTGATAATGCGATGTGATAAATATTCCGCAACAATCCATATAGTTACGACGGTGAAAAATATGATACCCCACATGTTAAGCCCAGGGTGAGCATATTTGGAGAGTGTGATACCCGCAGCCAAAAGCAGCGCCAGACGAATGGCCGGGTATTTTGCAAAAGGGAATCGGTATGAAAGTTTTTGGTTCACACAAGTAAGACAATCATCCGGCGGATTCCTTACAGAAATTTTTTAATATTTTTGAATGATGACTATACGGCTGAAAAAATCATTCATTTTTGATATTTTAAT
>DASQZL010000224.1:0-6864 GCA_035638715.1 Balneolaceae bacterium | reverse complement strand
TTGAATTTTATTGCAGGATTTTTCTGCATTTTTTTACTTTTATCATTGTCTGCACAAGCCCAAACACCCGTGGGTAACTATCAATCCGGCTTCCGGAAGCAGGGTAATAAAATTTCATTTGCTACAACCAATGCCGACGTTCGTCTCAATTTTTGCACACCCTCAATGTTTCGGGTTCAGCTAAGCTGGTCCCGCTCCTTTCACAACAACGGTTCGCTGATGGTGACGAAATATAACTGGCCGAAGGTGCAGGTTCGTACCTCGGATGAAGGCGACCATTTTTTGCTTCAAACCAATAAGATCAAAGTGATCGTCAATAAAGCCCCATTTCGGATTAAGGTTGAAAATCTGCATGGTAAAGTTCTTTCAGAAGAGGCCGGAACCGGTGTAATGGGCGGCGCTGAAAAAAAGGGACAAAAAGTTTGGAGTAAAAAGGTGCTACAGCCCGGCGAACATTTTTTCGGTTTTGGTGAACGCATGGGCTTTATCGATCAGCGAGGCCGGGACGTGCATTTAAATGTGGGCCGCGGTGAGGCTCGCACGCACGTTATGGGGGCCTTCAATGTGATGAAAGCCAATTACTGCCCGGTGCCATTTTTTATGAGCACGCGGGGCTACGGCATCTTTCTGCATAATTCCTATGCCACCGATTGGGATATGGGACACTCCAATCCTGATAGCTATACATTCAAGGCTGATGGCGGCGAGCTGGATTATTATTTTATCTACGGACCCGGTTTCCCGTCCATTCTCAACCAATACACCGATCTGACTGGCAAATCACCGTTGATGCCGCGTTCTGCATACGGTCTTCATGTAGGCACATACAGCGGCGGTACATGGGGACATGTAAAAGACGCCTCGCAGCATTATGTAGTTAATCTGGGTAAAAAACTGCGCAATGAAGACATCCCGGCCGATATTCTGTGGCTGGATTCAACCTGGCGTTATTTCGGAAAACTTGGCCACGGCGGGACGACCTTCCAATGGCGATCAGTTTTTAAGCAACCGGAAGCAATGCTGGACAGCCTTTACAATATGCATTATGACATGGTAGGAGTGCACATACGGCCATTTTTGGATAACGGAACCAAATATCACGTGCTTTCTGAAGCGAAAAAGCACGGCGGAGTTTTGTATCCGGCCCCGGGACGACTTGGTGATATTGTCAACTTTTTCGATTCTTCAGCAGTCAACTGGTGGTGGAAAAACGGGGTGATGAAGGTCGCTTCTCAGGGGGTGAAATTCGTCAAGACCGATGCCGGAAATTCTTTTGTTTATCATCCGCATAACCATAAATCCCGGCCGGCTCTGACGCAAAAGGTTGACAGTCTTCATAATTTATTCCCGCTTGCTTACGCCAGGGCTCCGTATGAAAAATTCAAGAAATACAATCACATGAGGGGAATGAACCAGACGCGGGAAGGATACGCCGGTATTCAACGTTATCCATATATTTTTGCCGGTGACTGGCCGAGCCGCTGGCAGTATTTTGCCCCGATTATCAAGGCAGGATTGAATATAGGGCTATCAGGCGTCGGCTACTGGGCACATTGCATGGGCGGTTTCGAGCAAAGACCCAGCCCGGAACTTTATATGAGGTGGACACAATTCGGTTTGCTCAGCTCGGTTGCCATGCTTTTCGGTATGGATCACCCGGGATATCATGAACCGTGGAACTACGGGAAAAAAGCGCTAAAAAATTTCCGCAAATATGACAAGCTGCGCTACCGGCTGATGCCATACATATACACGGCAGCGCATGAAAATCATGTTTCGGGCATGCCATTGATGCGGCCGTTGGTTCTGGAATATCAGCATGATGTAAATACTTATCATATTTCTAATGAATATTTATTCGGACCCGATATGTTGATATGCCCGGTTACCACGAAAGGAGCGAATTCACGCGTGGTTTATCTCCCTAAAGGGACATGGTATAATTACTGGACCGGCCAAAAATTCGAGGGAAAACAACATATCACCGTTCCAAGTCCCCTTACGCAGATGCCAATTTTTATTAAGGCCGGTGCGATTATACCGATGCAGAAGCCGATGAAATACGTTGGTCAGCAGCCTGTTGATACCTTGAAGCTGGATGTTTATCCTGATAGCAGTTCTACATATTCGCTGTATAACGATGGAGGAAAAGGCACGGCCTATCAGAAAGGGATATTTGCAACCACAAAGATAGAATCCAGTCGGGATAATGGCGGGACTCAGATCACAATTAATGCTCCTCAAGGCCAATATAATGTACCTACGAGGTCCTACAAGCTTACGGTGCATACCTCGCAGGCGCCAGCTTCGGTCACTTCAAACGGCAGGCAATTGAACGAAACTTCAAGTCTGGAAGCATATCAAAATGCGGCTCATCAATCCAACTGGTACTTCGATAAGAGTCAGAACGTATTGTACGTGCGTCCATCGGGAAGTAGCAATCAAAAGATAACAGTAGGAATTAACCGCAATTGATTAGGACGTCTTATAAATTTTTGTCGTTTTATTTAGAAATTTGCAAATTAGACAGAGGATACGAATGATACGAGCAGCTTTTAAGATGAAACTCAAACCGGGATGTGAAGAGGAGTACAAAAAACGCCATGATGAAATTTGGCCCGAGCTGAAAGAATTACTAAAAAAATCCGGCATAAGTGATTATTCCATCTTTCTCGATGAAGAGACTTCAACCCTTTTTGCAGTTCAGAAAGTAGAGGAGGGGCAGGGGGCAAATCATATTGGCGAGCAAAAAATTATGCAAAAATGGTGGGAATATATGGCTGATTTGATGGAAACCAATGAAGATGATTCACCTGTAGCCATTCCTCTTAAAGAAGTTTTTCATATGGATTGAATTTTGGATTCAGTGATTTTTCAAGAATTATAGCAATAAATTAAATATCTATTTAGATGCGTTTTTTTATCTGTATAATCGCTTTACGGCTTTGCGTATATGGCCTTTCAACGAGCTGCTACGGGCAAAGCCTGGCGCGGTCGATAAACCCTTCGAAAATTTCAAAAGAGCAAAAAAATATCATAAACCTGGCCGGGCAGTGGCATTTTCAGATGGATGCTGCCAATAAAGGCATTCAGAACAAGTGGTATAAAAAAAAGCTTTCCGGTTCGATTCATTTACCCGGTTCGATGGTTGGTAACGATAAAGGCAATCCGGTAACCATTCATACAAACTGGACGGGCAGTATTCGCGATAGCTCGTTTTATTATGATCCCCGGCTGGCCAAATACCGGAAAAAGAATCCACCCTGGTTTCCTTTTTTCCTTACTCCGCGAAAACATTATGTAGGGGCGGCATGGTACCAAAAAGATGTGACCATACCTGATTCGTGGAAAAATCGTCATATTCAGTTATTTCTGGAGCGGGCTCACTGGCAGACACAGGTGTGGATTGACAATACCAAAATTGGCATGAAGAATAGTCTGAGCACGCCTCAGGTCTATGACTTGTCAAAAGTTTTAAAGCCCGGTAAGCATCGCATAACAATCCGGGTGGATAACAGCATTAATGATGTGGGTATCAATGTGGGACCTGATTCACACAGCGTCAGCGATCAGACGCAGGGCAACTGGAACGGAATTGTCGGACGGCTCCAGTTGATTTCAACGCCCGATGTGTGGCTGTCGAATGTACAGGTGTATCCGGATGTGAAACAAAAAAAGGCGAAGGTCAGGGTTACGGTCAAAAATTCTTTGCATAAAAATGTTAACGTGAACATTGCCCTTTCTGCTCGTTCAATAAATTCTTCTGATAAACAGGATGTAAAACCGCTTTCTTCTCATTTTTCAATTAATTCCGCCGACACCACGCTAACTATCAATTACCCGATGGGCGAACACGTGCAAAAATGGAGTGCCATCCATCCTAATCTGTACCGGCTCAAAGCCAAACTATCATTACCGAACGGCAGTATCGATACCAAAAAAGTGCAATTTGGAATGCGAAATTTTACGATTCAGGGCACGCGTTTTGCCGTGAACGGAAAGCCTATATTTATCAGGGGTACGGTCAATAATGCGAATTTTCCGTTGACGGGGCATCCTCCCATGACGGAATCTGACTGGCTGCGGATTTTCCGGATTGCCAAGTCATACGGGCTGAATGCCATGCGGTTTCATTCCTGGTGCCCACCTGAAGCCGCTTTTGACGCAGCCGACAAGGTAGGGTTTTATCTGCAGATCGAGGGACCCAGCTGGGCCAACCATGGCACCTCCTTGGGGGATGGGCGACCTATTGATCAGTATATTTATAAAGTGACCAATCTCATCGGCCGGTTTTATGGAAATCATCCTTCATTTTGCATGATGGCCTATGGTAATGAGCCTGCCGGTGGCCACCAGGTGCAGTATCTCAATAAATTCGTTGACTACTGGAAAGCCAAAGATTCGCGCCACGTCTATACCGGTGCCTCGGATGGCGGGCACTGGCCGCTGGTGCCGGAGGAACAATATCTCGTAAAATCAAACCCGCGCGGGGTGCCCTGGGATAAAAAGCGTCCCGGCACCGAATTTGATCATCGTTCGGCAATTTCAGCTTTCAACAAGCCGTACATTGCCCATGAGGTCGGACAGTACGATGCGTTTCCGGATTTTAGCAATATTCCCGAATATACCGGCGTACATAAGCCGCGCAATTTAAAATTATTCCGTGCTATTTTAAGAAAGCATCACATGGGTGATGAAGCCCACAAATTTTTGATGGCATCGGGCAAATTACAAACCTTGTTTTACAAAGGTGAAATTGAAGCGGCCCTGCGTACGCCGGGTTTTGCCGGCTTTTTCCTGCTGTCTTTGAATGACGATCAGGGACAGGGGACGTCGCTGGTTGGTGTGCTTAATACATTCTGGCAAAATAAGGGATACGTAAACGCCAGTCAGTTTCAACATTTTTGCAATACAACCGTTCCGCTGGCCCGCATAAAAAAATTCGTCTACAATAACAACGAAACCTTCAACGCCAATCTGGAAATTGCTCATTTCGGGGCTGGTCCTATGGACAATGCCCATCCTTATTGGCAAATCCAAAATGCAGACGGAAAGGTTATTGCAAGCGGAAAACTCCCTTCAAAGAAAATTCCAATTGGCAACAATATCCCCCTCGGGAATGTACATTTTCCGCTGCAGCAGTTCCATCAGGCCACACATCTGAAGCTTATAGTCGGGCTTAAAAATACACCGTTCAAGAATGGCTGGAATTTCTGGGTGTATCCCAAAAAACAAGTTCAGCCTGATCAATCAAACATTTATTTCACACACAGCCTGGATCAAAAAGCTGAAAACGTATTAAAGAATGGCGGCAAGGTTTTTCTTGAGGCTGCAGGTAAGGTACGAAAGGGAAAAGATGTGAAGATGGGTTTTCAACCTGCTTTTTGGAATACATCCTGGTATCACATGCGCCCGCCACAAACACTTGGCGTCCTTGTTAAAGATAAAAGTCCAGCGTTCAAATATTTTCCCACTTCCTATCACAGCGATTTCCAGTGGTGGAGCATCGTTAATCATGCCCAGGTTATGTGGTTGCAGAATTTTCCTAAGAATTTTCGACCGCTGGTCCAGCCTATCGACACTTACTTTTTGAACCGGCGACTTGGCCTCATATTCCAGGCGAGGGTCGATGGAGGCAAACTGATGGTAAGCAGCGCTGATTTGATGTCAAATTCTGACAAGCGTCCTGCCGCCCGACAGTTGCTTTACAGTTTGACCCGATATATGCAATCGGATCAGTTTAAGCCCAAGACCAAAGTATCACTTCAAGCCGTGAAAAAACTTTTCGAAAAAGGACCCGGAGACACCTATAAATTGTATTTCAGACAAAATCATTAATCATAACATCGGATATCTTTAATGATCAAAAAAATAATATTATGAAACGAAGGATTCCTTTAGTATTTGCTTTACTTTTGATGTGGACACTGCCCGCTTGGGCGCAGAATTTTCAGTATATCGCCCTTTCGAAAAATGCGCATCCCGCCGTTCATTCTGCCGCTAAAATACTGGCGAAGAAACTGAATATTCCGGATAACCACATCGTGACAAAGCAAAAAATTGGTCTCCCAGCCGATGGAACCATCGCGCTGGATTATGGACAGCCGACCCAGAAACAGATCCATTATATTGGCCGCAATCCACGAACAGTGAAATACGACGGGTATTTGATAAAATTTGATGGGAATAAGGCGCTAATTTTTGGAAAAAGACCCAGGTCCTTACTATATGCAGCGGGCGATGTACATTTGTGGAAAAACAGAACGTCGGGCGTATATGTTCGTAAGCCGGCTTTTAAAACGCGTGATGTTAACCTGGGCGGAAATGGAGAATCGATTCCAGAATTAGTGGCTAAACTGGGTGCCAATGTCTTTTTCAAGGGCTTCAGTCCGAATTTTGTGACGCTTAAAAAATCATTTCCGAAAATTTTTGCGAGCCTGTCATCAAAACAACAGCAAAGACTTTTGGAGCACAAGCAAAGGGATGAAAAATTTTCTGCAAAGTTAGCTAAAGCATGTCACAAGGCCGATGTGTCGTTCTATCCTTTTCTCTACGGGAATGATATGGCCCGCTGGTCTTCAACCTTGATGAAAGGTATTTATAATGTTTATCCGAATATCAAGGGGAAACGAGCACCTCATTCCTGGGAAAAAGCTTCCATGAATCCTTCATTGCCGAAAACCTGGGATATTATTGATGCTTTTGTGCGTGATTATGTAAAAACTCTGCATGGCGATGGACTCATTACGACTTTTTGGGATGCCTACGGCATTTACAGCCAGGATAGTCTTTCGCAAAAGAACGGCTTGGATCAATTCAACAACGAAATACAGAAAAATGTCAGCGAATATGCCAAAGTAATGA
>DASQZL010000223.1:0-4920 GCA_035638715.1 Balneolaceae bacterium | reverse complement strand
AAGCAGGCTGGCAGGAGCAATTGTGGCCGGCCCAGGAGAACCTTTTGGCGGAAACCAATCCGGTTCCGGGTGAAAAGGTGCTGGATGTTTCCTGCGGTACGGGTCTGATCACTCTTCCTGTGGCCAAATTGATTCAGCCCGGCGGAGCGGTTACGGGCGTCGATCTTTCCGAAGGAATGATTAAGGAGGCCCGAACAAGAGCAAGGAATCAAAAACTTAACCACATCTCTTTTAAGCGTGAAGATGCCGAGGCACTTGGTTTTCCGGATAATTCTTTTGATGTCGCTGTCTGTTCTCTGGGAATGATGTATTTTCCTGATCCTGTTCAGGCGGTGAAGGAAATGTACCGGGTCCTTAAGGCCGGCGGGCGGTCCGTTGCCCTTGTTTGGGGAGAGCGAAAAAAATGCGGGTGGGTCGAGATTTTTCCCATCACAGACCGGCACGTTAAATCGGAAGTTTGTCCCTTGTTTTTTCAGCTTGGCACGAGGAACACTCTGTTGAATATTTTTGAAGAAACAGGGTTCGAAGAGACGACCTCCAGTCGTTTTGCCTACAATTTGCACTTCCGCGATGATAAACAAGCCTGCACGGCTGCGTTTTTGGGTGGAGCGGTAGCGCTGGCTTATCAAAAATTTGATGAAAATACACGCCGTGAAGTTGATCAGGAATATTTGGATTCAATCAAACAGTATCGCAATGAAAAAGGATATGATGTACCGGGTGAATTTGTCATTGTAAAGGGAAAGAAGCCGAATTCGCCGGTAAAACGATAGCTGTGGGCCGCGACGATATTCGACTCAATATCACCAAAAATTGAGGATAGGAATGAAAAAAATCTCATTAAACAGGGAAAACACTAAAACTGCAATCAATTGGGTGAAATTCCGGGAATTATTGAATATCGGAGTACCCTAACAGACATATTAAACCTAAAATTTAAATATCATGAAATCGAATAAACAGAAAGCATATCATGCAGCCTTTGAAGGTCCGGAAGTAAAAAAACTGAAAATTTACGGACACGAATGGAATGTAAAAAAAGCCAATATTCAAAAAGAAGCGGACAAAGTGGTCATAGAAGGTCAGATTTCCCACTGTATGGCTTGGAGCTTTGATGATCAAATTTTTTACAATTTTGTCTTTGACAAGGGGAAGTTGACAAAACATAATGTAAAAATAGAAGACCGTAATTGGATAGAGCTTAGTGCCCCCATAGTTTCGGCAGTTGGGGCTTATATAGGAGTGCCAATTTCACCCGATACTGCTGATAAAGTTTGTAATGAATTAGATAAAATCGCTTACGGAGATTGGAAGCAGGCGGTCCAGGGCCTGGCACTGGATATTGCTATGCAGGGATATAAACGTATGTATAGCATTATAGCTTATACTGAGTGTGATTTTAAGGGAAAGTATCAGTTATTTCCACCGGGTGTTTATAATAATCGCGATTTCTATGAAGTTGGAAACGATAACATTTCTTCCATCCGGGTGCCCTATATGATGAAGGTAGAAGCGTGTAGCGATCGTCCTGGTATCGGGAAATGCCGTTTCTTTACAAAAGACCAGCCCAATGTAGATTCGCTCGGGGGCATATCATATTTGTGTGTAGAAAACCGATATGATCCCCCGCATATTCTGGTTATTGACGGAACAAAGGCTGGACGAACTGAATACACCGTTGAAGTTACAGAGTGGTTAAGCCATAATGCCCAAAAAGGGACCGTTCAAGGGAATGATAAAATATCAAGAATTAGAGATCATTGGAAAAAAGCAACCGGTGTCGTTGAAGGAGGGAAAGATGCCTATAATTTTATGGGTAAATTGAAAAAAGTAACATTGACGGGAGATAAAAAGAATGTCAATGTCACCGTGGATGGGGCGCCCTTTCGTAAATATACAAAACCAGGGATATCTGCGACTGCGGAAGAAGAAGCAAAATCATTTCATAAGTAAACCAAACAGTAATCAAAATTAAATAGAGGGTTATCATGCCTAAATACCTAATAGAAAGAGATGCTCCGGGTGTTGGAAATTTATCAGCCCGTGATTTGCAAGCATTGTCATTAAAATCAAATAAAGTCCTCAAAGAGATGGGAGACGATATCCAGTGGCAGGAAAGTTATGTCAGCGGGGATAAGCTTTACTGCGTTTACATTGCACGGGATGAAGATCTAATCCGGGAGCACGCCAAACGCGGAGAATTTCCACTGACAAATATCTTTCCGGTCAAAACAATGATTGATCCAACGACTGGAGAGAATAATGAATAAGCGTATTTTTAATTAGCTGCCGGCTATTTTGTCCGTGATATGATGGTTTTTTTGAGATTATCCGACGGTCGGCAGAATGCTTTAAATTGAGAAAAAGTGTGGATGGGAAGTGTAACCTTCCCATCACAGCCCGGCGTGGAAAGTCTGAATTATGTCCCTTGTTTTTTCAGCTGGGTACAGGGAACATTTTGTTGAATATTTTTGAAGAAACAGGATTCGAAGACACGCCGTGAAGTTGATGAGGAATATTTGGATTCAATCAAACAGTATCGCAATGAAAAAGGATATGATGTACCGGGTGAATTTGTCATCGTAAATTGCACGAAGCCGGATTTTTTTCCATAGTCAGAAAAATAGACAGAGATACTACTCCATCTCCCGGTCTGTACACCGCAATCAGGGGATTGCTTGTCATCAAAATATCAATCCCATCCCGGCCACAAATCGCTTATAAGTAACTTCAGTTGTGATTGTACGACGGTCATTTTGCTTTTGACGGAAAGAGGCTTTATCGATATCATACCCGCCGGTAAGATATAGTGCTATTTCCTTACCAAGAGTGAATTGAACTCCAATAGCCGGGTTAAATAACAAGCCACCCTTATGTTTTTCAACAGGCGTTTTAGTATCCGTTAAGATGCTAAAATTGTAGCCGGTTTTTACGGAGATGAATGGAAAAAAATGAGCCTGTATCAACTGGTATTTTAAGGCAATGTATATGGGTAGAAGACTCAGGGGGTCATTGTAGTAGGTAAAAGCAGCTCCTATCGCGGCAGTAAAGGGTGTAACCCGGAGCGCGTAGCCTGCGCTTAACCGGGGTGAAGTAGTCTGACTACCCGGCAAGATATCAAAACCGATTGAGATAGAATGGTTGGGATGATGATAGCTCTGTAATCGTTGGGTCGTAGCAGTGGTTCCAATATAGGTTTTATTATCGACCACCTGCCCATGGACAAGCAGAGGGAAAAAGAAAAAACAGAGAAAAATTAATTTGGTGTACAAAATACGCATTTCATCCAATTGTCCTTTAATTATGCTGTGTTACGGGAATAGTGCTCAAAAGTCTCAGCTTATGAATATTGCTGTAGTCATACTGATAAATTCCCTTATCGCCGGTCACAATGAGTGCGCCATGAAAGGGGATGAGGTCTTTTGCATTAATATCCGTAATATTTCGCAGTAATTTGATCTTATCGGGATTAGTTGCATCCAATATCTTCATCCCTTTGCTGCCTTCGCTGACAAAAAGCGTGCTGTCATCAATCCCCAGTCCGTGCGGGTCTTGCATTTCGTAAACAGCTATCCGACGAGGATTTTGCAGGTCGTGTACATCATATACTTCCAGGCGATTAAATCCAAATTTTTGCGGACATCCTTTGTTTTTCCGTACTGTTACATAGGCAAAATCGTTTTTAACTACTACAGGATCGCAGCCGGTGGTGTGAGAAACTCTCGAAAGCTTGGTGGGCAGGGCTGGCGAGGATATATCATAAATATACATCGCATCTTGTGAGCCAATAAACAAACTATTTTTATACGGGAAAATAGTTTCGATAGACCATCCGACATTGGTTACATTTTGTTTGACGGGTTTTTGAGAGCTGATTTTAAACGTAAGTAAACGATAATCATCAACGGCATACAAGTGATCGCCCTCAATAGTAAATCGTGCCGTGGATCCGCCGGTACCGGATTTACCATTGGCTCCGGCTTCGGAGCTCGAACCCGCATTATTATAGGCCACGCCTCCGCCTGCTATTGGGCCACCTACTCCTACTCTTGGTCCAATTCCATAGCAGTCCCCTTTGCAAACTTTATGCTTTTTTACAGCATTCCAGCCGACAACAATGCCCTTGGAGGTATCAACAGGTTCGTAAGGAAAGCCGGGCGGCCTGTTTGATGATCGCTGAAACACATCTTTTTTTCTCGCAACTAATTTGGGATTCCGGATATTCGAAATATCAAACACGAGCAGGTCTCTACCCGAATCGGCATATAACAGGTTGTCTTTCACGGCAATATCCCTATTCATGGGAATATTTATAAAACCGATTCTGGCAGGCTTGGCCGGGTTACTGTCATCAATTATGTGAATCCCTTTGTTTCTTTCGTTTATGAATAGATAGTCCTTGTAGAGATAAATTTTACCTGGATTTTTTAGTCCTTCCGGAGACTCCATTTTTACGGCCTTTTTCAATTCCTTTTGCGACATATATACCGGTTTGTACTCAGTCCATGTAACCACTTTCTGCCGCTGGTCATTACAGCCAAAAATAAATAGCGGCAGAGCCAGGGTTATGATTAAAAACCGAAAGTATTGGATACGCTTAAAGAATTGCTGCTTATTCCGTCCCATAATAAAGGTGTTTATGTGGTTGGTAAATGTCACTTTCTACCTTTATTACACGCAGAACAGGGTATATAACTACCCTGTTTTGAAAAAATAACAGAGGGAGGGTTTTTGCATGCTGACTTGCCATTTTTTTCAAAAAATGGCAAGTCTTTGGCTTTACTTACTCATTTTCTGGGCCATTTGCAGGGCGTTAAACAAATTTACTTCACCGCCGGTAACCGATAAATTACTAAACAGGCCAACCTTGCCTTTTTTACCTGGTTTATGGGGATAAATGACCTTCTTATTCGGGAACTT
>DASQZL010000222.1:0-3067 GCA_035638715.1 Balneolaceae bacterium | reverse complement strand
AAGCAGGCTGGCAGGAGCAATTGTGGCCGGCCCAGGAGAACCTTTTGGCGGAAACCAATCCGGTTCCGGGTGAAAAGGTGCTGGATGTTTCCTGCGGTACGGGTCTGATCACTCTTCCTGTGGCCAAATTGATTCAGCCCGATGGAGCAGTCGCGGGCGTCGATCTTTCCGATGGAATGATTAAGGAAGCCCGAACAAGAGCAAGGAATCAAAAACTTAACCACATTTCTTTTAAGCGTGAAGATGCCGAGGCACTTGGTTTTCCGGATAATTCTTTTGATGTCGCTGTCTGTTCTCTGGGAATGATGTATTTCCCTGATCCGGTGCAGGCGGTTAGAGAAATGTATAGGGTCCTCGCATCTGGTGGCCGCGCTGTTACACTTGTTTGGGGAGAGCGAAAAAAGTGTGGCTGGGTCGAAATTTTTCCCATCACCGATCGGCGCGTTAAATCGGAAGTGTGTCCTTTGTTTTTTCAGCTGGGTACGGGGAACACCCTTTTGCAAATTTTTGAAGAAGCAGGATTTGAAAATACAATATGTAGTCGGTTTTCTTACAATTTACATTTCCGCGATGATAAACAAGCCTGTATGGCTGCGTTTTTGGGCGGAGCGGTGGCGCTGGCTTATCAAAAATTTGATGAAAAGACACGCCGCGAGGTTGATCAGGAATATTTGGATTCAATCAAGCAGTATCGCAATGGAAAAGGATATGATGTACCGGGTGAATTTGTCATTGTAAAAGGCACGAAACCGGATTTTTCACCATAGTCAGAAAAATAGACAGAGATACTACTCCATCTTCCCGGTCTGTACACCGCAATCAGGGGATTGCTTGTCATCAAAATATCAATCCCATCCCTGCCACAAATCGCTTATAAGTAACTTCAGTTGTGATTGTACGACGATCATTTTGCTTTTGACGGAAAGAGGCTTTATCGATATTATATCCGCCGGTAAGATAAAGTGCTATTTCCTTACTAAGAGTGAATTGAACTCCAATAGCCGGGTTAAACAATAAGCCACCCTTATGTTTTTCAACAGGTGTTTGAGTATCCGTTAAGATGCTAATATTGTAGCCGGTTTTAACAGATATGAATGGGAAAAAATGAGCCTGAATCAACTGGTATTTTAAGGCAATGTAAATGGGTAAAAGACTCAGGGGGTCATTGTAGTAGGTAAAAGCAGCTCCTATACCAGCTGTAAAGGGTGTAAACCGGAGCGCGTAGCTTGCGCTTAACCGGGGTGAAGTAGTCTGACTGCCCGGCAGGATATCAAAACCGATTGAGATAGAATGGTTGGGATGATGATAGCTCTGTGATTGTCGGATCGTAGCTGTGGTTCCAAAATAGGCTTTATTATTGGTTCCCTGGCCATGGACAAGCAGAGGAAAAAAGAAAAAACAGAAAAAAATTAATTTTGTTTTTAATAAACGCATCTCATCCAATCGTTCTTTAATTATGCTGTGTTACGGGAATAGTGCTCAAAAGTCTCAGCTTATGAATATTGCTGTAGTCGTACTGATAAATTCCCTTATTGCCGGTCACAATGAGTACGCCATGAAAGGGGATGAGGTCTTTTGCATTAATATCCGTAATATTTCGCAGCAATTTGATTTTATCGGGATTAGTTGCATTCAATATCTTCATCCCTTTGCTGCCTTCGCTGACAAAAAGCGTGCTGTCATCAATCCCCAGTCCGTGCGGGTCTTGCATTTCGTAAACAGCTATCCGGCGAGGATTTTGCAGGTCGTGTACATCATATACTTCCAGGCGATTAAATCCAAATTTTTGCGGACATCCTTTGTTTTTCCGTACGGTTACATAGGCAAAATCGTTTTTAACTACTACAGGATCGCAGCCGGTGGTGTGAGAAACTCTCGAAAGCTTGGTGGGCAGGGCCGGCGAGGATATATCATAAATGTACATCGCATCTTGTGAGCCAATAAACAAACTATTTTTATACGGGAAAATAGTTTCGATAGACCACCCGACATTGGTTACATTTTGTTTGACGGGTTTTTGAGAGCTGATTTTAAACGTAAGTAAACGATAATCATCAACGGCATACAAGTGATCGCCCTCAATAGTAAATCGTGCCGTGGATCCCCCGATACCGGATTTACCATTGGCTCCGGCTTCGGAGCCCGAACCCGCATCATTGTAGGCCACGCCTCCGCCTACTATTGGTCCACCTACTCCTGGCCTAATTCCATAGCAGTCCCCTTTACAAACTTTATGCTTTTTTACAGCATTCCAGCCAACAACAATGCCCTTGGAGGTATCCACAGGTTCGTAAGGAAAGCCGGGCGGCCTGTTTGACGAACGCTGAAACACATCTTCTTTTCTCGCAACTAATTTGGGATTCCGGATATTCGAAATATCAAACACGAGCAGGTCCCTACCCGAATCAGCATATAACAGGTTGTCTTTCACGGCAATATCCTTATTCATGGGGATATTTATAAAACCGATCCTGGCAGGCTTGGCCGGGTTACTGTTATCAATTATGTGAACCCCTTTATTCATTTCATTTACGAGCAGATAATCCTTGTAAAGATAAATTTTACCGGGATTTTTTAGTTCTTCAGGGGACTGCATTTTTACGGCCTTTTTCAATTCCTTTTGCGACATATATACCGGTTTGTACTCCGTCCATGTAACCACTTTCTGCCGCCGGTCATTACAGCCAAAGATGAACAGCGGCAGAGACAGGGTTATGATTAAAAACCGAAAATATTGGATACGCTTAAAGAATTGCTGGTTATTCCGTCCCATAATAAAGGCATTTAGGTGGTTGGTGAATGTCACTTTCTACCTTTATTACACGCAGGAAAGGATAGATAACTACCCTGTTTTGAAAAAATAACAGAGGAAGGGTTTTTGTATGCTGACTTGCCATTTTTTAAAAAAAATGGCAAGTCTTTGGCCTTACTTACTCATTTTCTGGGCCATTTGCAGGGCGTTAAACAAATTTACTTCACCGCCGGTAACCGATAAATTACTAAACAGGCCAACCTTGCCTTTTTTACCTGGTTTATGGGGATAAATGACCTTCTTATTCGGGAACTT
>DASQZL010000221.1:0-4409 GCA_035638715.1 Balneolaceae bacterium | reverse complement strand
TAATAAGTCTCCGGAGATTTCTTTGCGCGATTGAATTTTGGCTTGCAGGTACGGATCAAGGCGTTTTCCTTAAGCAGAGCAGCTTCCTCGGTTTTACATGTATTTATTTCAATGACATAGGTCATCCGTACCAATCGCCGAATCTTGCGCGAGCTGTTTTCATTGGTGACGCGACGGTAACTAAACAGACGCCTCCGCAGATTCTTTGCTTTACCAACATAATGCAGCTGGCCGTTCCGGCCATACATCATATACACGCCGGGGACCGTGGGAAGTTCATCAAAAAAAGACTTCCCTACCCGTTCTTCCAACGGATTTGTTGAATTAAAGAGCCGAAGCGCACACATATATATAAATTAAACGAAAGCCGCTGACATCCTGCTGTCAGGCTTTTATCGAAGGGAAAGTTATCTTTCTGAGCATACCAGTATTTGTGCTGTAATATCGCTAAAATATATGTGATTTGCCTGTGGTCGGCTGAAAAAAAATCGGTCAGTAAATTTTAAGTTACCAGAATTAGTCAGATATAGATCGATAGTAACAGTATAATGCAGAATGAATCCATTTTACCTTATATAATATATAAGTACTGCAATGGGTTCAGTTAAAATAGAATCATTTCCATATCTCAAAGTACGTTCATTCCGTCGATATCGTAATTGGTACAGCCGTTTTATCCCAGTTTAAAACCAGATTGGCGGAATTATTCTTTAAATCCCTGAAGGAATACATCAACCATTCGTGCATCGGCGCTTCTTCCGGAGTGGCTTTTACGCGTAACACATCGCTCTTTTTAACGTAATCCAAACCCCATTTGATGGTAGAGTTAAAGATGATGGTCCATTCTTGTTTTCCCGGAATCATGAAAAGCGAATACCACCCGGCTTTGAGTGATTGTCCCTGAACCTTTACATCTTTCGAAAAATTGATGGCGGTTGCTTCGTTGGCACCGGCCCGCCAAACTTTATTATAGGGGACTAAACCGCCAAATATTTTCCTTCCTTTTACGCCCGGCCGACCGTAATGAAGTGTAATGACGGTCGTTCCGATAGTTTGACTGATGGTTGCATTGGGACTAACCCTCGGCTTGCTGTTGCCTCGCTTGATCTGGGCGTATGATGAAGTCGATGCTGTAGCCACAAAACCAAAACTAATCAACATAAATAAGCATAATTTTTTAGTGTACCGAACCATAAATAACCTCCAATTTAAAAAAAATATATAAATTTAACCTTGATGACGATATAAGAAAGTTACTACAATTATGAATTAAAACAAGTTAAAGAAGCTTCTATTTTTTTATTCTGATTGAAAAAATTTACAGGTCAGGAACGGAAGTGTTTTAACGGGGGCTTTGCAACGCCCGGCTGTCATCCTGAACGAAGTTGAAGGATCTCCCTTGAAAAATACAGTCAGTTTCAGGAGGTTCTTCGGCAAGCTTAGAATGACAAATTTTATGGTTTTGCAAAGCCCTCCTAAAATTAGCTCTCAGTGTTTTAATTAACCTTTACTTATTATTAATTGTTCATCATACAAACTTTTTTATTTGTTTTATCAACTTTATTTATGTAAATAAAGGTTAATGGATAAACAGTAATTTGGCATAAGCTGGCATGAAAAAGGTCGGAATTGAACGGTTTCGGCCGGGTAAATGTGAATTTCATTTAAATAACCATTACCCGATGTGGGTCTGCGCGAACATTTGCTTTAAAGTAACATAATTAAGAGGTCTTTGCGGAACACCATGTGTCATCCCGATCCGCCTGACTGGCCCTGTGGAATGCCACAACGTGGCCCCGGCAGGCCGGGA
The DNA here is from genome assembly GCA_035638715.1 of Balneolaceae bacterium. Lineage (GTDB taxonomy): Bacteria > Bacteroidota > Rhodothermia > Balneolales > Balneolaceae > SMO-BIN1. The sequence continues at coordinate 2,599 of DASQZL010000221.1, read as the reverse complement.
TTCCACGTGGCTGGCGGAGAGGGATCTCAAGTGATAATACCGTTTATAATCGTTGAAAAGGGATTATCAGGGACCACATTTGAGATTCCTCGTCTCCCGACGGCTGTCGGGATCCTCGGAATGACCAAATCTTAGTATTGTAAAGTCCCCATTAATCGGCCGGTAAGTTGAACTTCTAACTCACAGTGCGATGCGAAAATTTACCTTATTAATTTTATTACTTTTCTTTCTTCGCTGTCCCCTTCATGCCCAGCAAAATCCCGAATGGAATTCTGGGCGGATCAAACTACAACTCGAAAAACTAAATACGCTGGGACGCGTGTTGTACATTGCCGCCCATCCGGATGATGAGAATACACGTCTTTTGGCTTTTTTATCCTATGAGAAGAAATATCGCACCGCTTATATGTCGCTTACGCGCGGTGATGGCGGACAAAACCTGGTCGGCGATGAACAGGGATCCTATCTGGGATTGATGCGGACGGAAGAACAACTCGCAGCCCGGCATATTGACGGGGCTAAAGAGTTTTTCAGCCGGGCCAACGACTTCGGCTATTCCAAAACAGCTAAAGAGACCTTTCGCTTTTGGGGACACCAACGAACCCTCGCCGATGTGGTCTGGGTCGTTCGCAAGTTTCGCCCGGATATCATCATCTGCCGGTTTCCCGCTGATAAACGCGCTGGACACGGGCATCACTGGGCATCGGCTATTCTGGCTCATGAAGCCTTTAAAGAAGCCGCCAATCCAAATAAATTTCCGGAACAATTGAAATACGTAAAGACCTGGCAGGCTAAACGGATCCTGTGGAACACCTATCATTTCGGACACCTTAATACAACATCACCCAGACAGTTTAAAATAGAAGTAGATGGATTTAATCCATTGATCGGAAAAAGTTATGGAGAATTAGGGGCTGAAAGCCGTTCCATGAATAAAACACAGGGTTTTGGTGTTTCGCCATCATACGGGAAACACATGGAATACTTCAAAACTATCTATGGTCCAAAACCGCAAAAGACGCTGATGGACGGGGTAAATACGACATGGTCGCGGGTTAAAGGCGGCACCAAGGTGGAATCATTGATCCAACAGGCACTTAGAGCGTATGATGCAGATCATCCCGAAAAAATTGTTCCTCAACTGCTGAAAATCCGTAGCGCTATTCAGCAAATTCCCAATACATACTGGCGGCGGCAAAAAACAAAAGAAGTGGATAAACTGATCCTTGCGTGCAGTTCGATATGGCTGGATGCCTACAGCACCCAGCATTATATCGTAGCCGGACAGCCATTGAAAGTTCATGTGGATGCGATCAACCGGAGTCCAGTCAACGTTTCGCTTCAATCAGTCAATATTATTACACAACATGAGGCATTGAACAAAAAGCTGGGGGATAACGGACTTGAAAAAAAGGATTTTGAAGTAACTGTACCGGATACGACATCGATCTCTCAGCCGTACTGGCTACTGAAACCGCACCCGGTGGGATATTATCATATTCCAAAACAAAAATTGGTGGGAAGACCGAAAAACCCACCAACGCTGACTGCTACGTTTAATCTTAATATTGACGGACAAAAACTTGCCGTTAGCCGTCAGATTATGTATCAATATACTGACCCGGTACATGGTCAGGTTCGCGATCCGCTGGATGTGACTCCTCCGGTAACGGCCAATATCGAACATCATGTTTATGTGTATACTTCTCAAAAATCACAGGAAGTTGAAATCACATTAGCCAGCTATAAAAATGACGTCAAGGGAACCCTTCACCTGGAAACATCGCCTGATTTTACCGTTCAGAATAATGACCGGCCGTTTTCATTGAGCAAAGCGGGTGATAAAACGGTTTTGCGTTTTAATATCTCTCCATCACATGCTATTCAATCATCTGTTACCGACTCGATAACTGTTCATCTCAAAGTAAATGGAAAAGATTATGACCGGGGGATCAAAGATATTAAACACAATTATATTCCCGAGATCACTGTCTTTCCCGTGGCAACGGCCAAACTGGTATCTGTGCCGCTTAAGGTATCGGGACATCACGTTGGCTACATCATGGGAGCCGGCGATAAAGTACCACAAGCCCTGCGGCAGATCGGGTATAATGTAACCATGCTGAGCAATAATGATCTGAGTTACGCACCGCTGAAACAGTATGATGCCATTGTAACCGGCATCCGGGCATTCAATACACGCGACCGGTTGAAATCGGTGCATAACCGGCTCATGCAGTACGTAAAAAACGGTGGAACACTGGTGGTGCAATACAATAAGAATTTTGGATTGGTTACAAAGAACATCGGTCCCTACCCATTTAAAGTGACTTCCAAACGGGTGACTGATGAAACGGCACACGTCACTTTCACCCTGCCCAATGATCCGGTGCTGAATACACCGAATAAAATCACGGAAAAAGATTTTAACGGGTGGATACAGGAAAGGGGCGTGTATTTTTTACAAGATGTGGATTCCCATTACCGCGAGCCGCTGTCGATGCACGACCCGAATGATCCACCGTTAAAAGGCTCACTGATCGTATGTGATTATGGAAAAGGTAAATTCGTATATACCGGACTCGATTTCTTCCGGCAG
>DASQZL010000220.1:0-3402 GCA_035638715.1 Balneolaceae bacterium | reverse complement strand
GACTGGACGGGTTACCCCCGCCTTCAGCAATGGATTTACCTCTGTGATGATCAACCCGTTCGTTAAGTATCAGGGATTAAGCGTGTTCGCTACCTATGAAAATACCAGCGAAATGCATACAAGCCGTACGGTTAACCAATTCGCTATCGACGGAGTTTATCGCTTCGGATCCACTCGCCAGTTTTATGTTGGCGGCCGATACAATACGGTTCAAGGCAAACTGTTGGCTGATCAGAATGTAACGGCCGACCGGGTTGAAGCCGGAGCCGGCTGGTTCATTACCGATAATATGTTGTTAAAAGCAGACTATATTAACCAATACTATAAAGATTATCCGATAAATAGCATTTATCATAAAGCCAAGTTTCATGGAGTGATGATAGAAGCAACTATAGGATTCTAACCCTGACTACATAAACCACCACACCACCATAGCGGTACTGTTGTGAAAGGCAGTACCGCTTTTTTTATGTGAGAAGTACTTTTCTTATTAAACAAAGTCTCGCGAAGAATGTACAGAGTGAGCCGTAGCCGAACATAGACTTTTTAGTAATTCTGTGATAGCCTTAGTAACCCGGTGGAAAAGCTTACTTCACTACTGGCACAAGCCTGCCGCGTGGAATATTATTTGGCGGTTTACTATATGCATCGTTAGAGGTTTTATCACGAAAAAAAGCCCGCCCGAAAAGGGGCAGGCTTTTTAAAATAGAAATGATTTTTCAGTCATTTTCAATAATCACTTTCAGTGCTTTTTCCTCAGCGGCATTTCCGAATACATCATACGCTTGCATGATATCATCGAGTTTGAAATGGTGCGTAATTAGCTGATCGGGAGCCAATGTGCCTGAGGTGACGGTTTTCATCAGCATCGGAATGCTGTACGTATCAACCAGGCCGGTCGTAATCCGCACATTTTGCGACCATAATTTTTCCAGCTGAAGTTCAGCGCTTTTTCCATGAACGCCAATATTGGCAATATGTCCGCCGGCTTTTACGATGTCCTGACAAAGCTTGAATGTTGCCGGTATGCCCACTGCTTCGATAGCTACATCAACGCCCCGGTTATCTGTAACGTCCATGATCGTTTCAGCAGCATTTTTATTACGACTGTTGATGGTTTGCGTAGCGCCGAATTGTTGGGATACTTTGAGACGATTATCATCCAGATCAACCATAATAATTTCAGCCGGCGTATAAAACCGGGCAGTCAGCAGTGCGGCCAGGCCAATGGGGCCGGCTCCCACGATAGCAACACTATCGCCCGGGTGCACCTTGCCATTAAGCACGCCAACTTCAAAACCGGTGGGCAGAATATCGCTCAGCATTACCAGCGCCTCCTCATCAGCCCCTTCGGGGAGGTGGTACAGGCTGGTATCGGCATGTGGAATACGGACATACTCAGCTTGCGTTCCGTCAATTAGATTGCCAAGAATCCAGCCACCGTCTTCGCAGTGTGAATACATCTGTTTTTTACAATTATCGCATTTACCGCAGGCGGTAATACAACTAATCAGGACGTGATCGCCTTCTTTAAAATTGGAGACACTTCCTCCGGTTTCTTCAATGATGCCCACGCCCTCATGGCCAAGGGTGCGTCCCTCGGTTACGGTGGCAACATCCCCCTTCATAATATGAAGGTCGGTTCCACAAATGGTTGTTTTTGCGATTTTTACAATAGTATCGGTTGATTCTTGTATTTGTGGCTGGGGCTTGTCTTTTAGCGTTCTGTCTTCTGGTCCATTATAAACGAGTGCTTTCATAATGATCTCCTCTTGATTTTAGATTAAGTGACTTTGAAAAGCTCTATTTTATTTTTCGAGCTTGTCGAGGATAAAATATTATTATTTGTCCTCTTTTTCTTCTGTTTTAAATAATAATTGTTGTACACGTTCCAGCATATCTTCGAAATGGAAGGGCTTGATGATATATTCTGAAACGTCAAATTCTTTCAAAGCACTCATGTGATGGAGCTGATCATAACCAAGCGTAATGAGTGTTGGCGGTCTGGATTTGTGGCGATCCAGAATTAAAATAATTTGTTGAATTTCTTCACTGAAGAGCTGTACATCCGCGATAATAAGATCGGAGGGATGGATGTATAAAGAGTCTAAAAGAGAATCTGTATCAGAAACAGTGCGGCACGTGTAACCCTCATCCGTCAGAATCATTTCGACGGATTCCCGGATGGTCGCTTCCGGTTCGGCCAGTAATATAACAGGTTGCTTAGACATACTAATCAATAAATTGATGAGTTAAGGCGGCCCAATTGTGACACTATTTCTCTATTGTGATAATGCAAAAGTGATACCAAAAAAGAGATATCTATTTCAAAAGATCTCAAAAGAGTCTTTTTGCGAAATACGGGCATAAATGGTCATTTTAGAAAGTGATAAGGGAGATTAATAATTATTGCCCATTGCATGGCTGCAACAATCATTTAGGAACGGTATGCAATCGTGCAAGACCGGTTTGTTATTCGAGCGTCGTGACAACCACATATTGGTACTATAATGGCTGTCATTAATAGAGGGCTTTGAGAAACCACCCACTTATGAGCTTCTGAACTTGTTCCGGAATCCCATGTTGGTTTTATAGCCTTTAAACATAAATCTTGAACTAAATTCAGGTTGAAAATTTTGAATTTTCATAGCCTTCTTATAGTCAGGCTATTCATAACAAAATTGAAAGAAAAATCAAGTCGCGCTTAGAGTTTGGAACAAAGCTTGCAGAAATAGATATGTAAGAGAACTTACTGTAATTCAATTAGTAAACATTTTAATGGAACGAGAATTATGATTGTAAATGAAATGGCCGAATTTGTAGAACAGGCTGCATTTGAGGACTTGTCTTCGCAAGCGATTAAGCAACTAAAGATACGATTGCTCGATTCGCTGGGAACAGCTATCGGTGCAATTGAAGGGCCCCCTGTGCAGGCGATCCGGCATATGATCGGTGATTTAGATGGATCTGCGATGAGTACCCTTGTTGGTGGTGGCAAATCTACGCCCGACCGGACCGCCTTATACAACAGCGGGCTGGTACGCTATCTTGATTTTAATGATAGTTATTTGGCGAAAGGAGAGACATGCCATCCGAGCGATAATATTGGGTCTGTTTTGGCAGCATCTGAGTGGATGAAACGGGGCGGCAAAGAGTTCCTGACGGCGCTGGCAATTGCTTATCAGGTACAGTGCCGGCTTAGTGATGAGGCCCCGGTGCGCGACAAGGGATTTGATCATACAACCCAGGGCGCCTATGCCGTGGCCTCCGGAGTATCAAAGGCATTGGGATTGGATGAAGAGGAAACAGCCAACGCAATCTCAATTGCAGGGACCGCACTGAATGCGCTGAGGGTTACCCGAACAGGTGCTCTTTCAAACTGGAAGGGACTGGCTTATCCGT
>DASQZL010000219.1:0-3328 GCA_035638715.1 Balneolaceae bacterium | reverse complement strand
GCCGGGAGTGGAAATATATGTAATGTATGTACAAATTGTGGACCCAGTTATAATGTTGGGGAAGTATGCTGTTATGGAGTTACCAGTTGTGATACACTCGGTTCTTCTGCTGTTGTATGTGATAACCATATAACCTCATGTGCTGGATGAATTTATTAAGATCTCCGGTAAATTAATCTTCCAATGAATTGAATTTTTCTATGTGCTTATCTGTGGATAAATCATATTAACGTATTTAACGTTCGTATTATAATTTATCGTATTCTTAAGACCCGTAATAAGGTGCAGCCCACTGTTAAGGTGGACCGCACCCTCTCGCTGGTGATGGAGTCCACTTTAGCAGTGGCCTCCATCTATCCTATTACAGAGTGGCGTTCAGTAGCAGTTTTAACCGGTAAACGCGTTAATATTACCAAATCTTGAGTCGAAACTTTTAAAGATAAGAACCATTTGCAAAATTTGTATGCTACAATTTAACTGTTTAATAAGGAGGTTATCTCACAATTAAGGTGAGCCCTTCACTAATCAATTATTTTATGAGTTATAGTGAAGTTTTAAAAAAAAGAAAAATCTTCGCCTTTTCCTTAATTTTACTCATAGCTGTTATATTAACCAAGTGCGAGGGAACCGCGAAGCAGGGACTTAGAAAAATCAACCCGAAAAGTATTAAGCATTTGCAGCACGCTGCGTCGTTAAGTTTGTATCATCTGACGTGCAGCGATTCCAGCTTGATTGCAGCAGATCATAAAACAAATAAAATAAGTATTATAGGGTATAATGGGTCGAAGATTACACATGTCTTTGGCAGGACCGGGCGGGGGCCGGGTGAATTCAATGGGGCGAACTACGCCGTGCCAGAGGGCGGTAAGCTTTATGTCACAGATGGTAGAAACAAACGGATTGATGTTTTTAATACAAGCAACTGGTCGCCCGATACCACCATTTCCGCTGCCTTTTCCGGGACGCGCTTTGTCGTTACCGGTAAGAATATTTATTTGTCCGTACCTGATTTAAGTAATCCGGGGCCAATTATGAGAATTAATAAAAAAAATCATACTGTTAGTTATTTTGGCAGGTGGTTAACTGAAAAGCAGCCGATGCGAAATATGTTTCATCTTTTACGCTACCAGGATAAAATTATAGCAGTGGGATTTACGAAGCCGGTTGTCCGGTTCTACAACAAAAAAGGTACACTTCTTGCGGCTCACAATCTTGGCGCGGATAAAGATCTTGCAAGTATTATGGCTATAAAACGGCGCTCGTCTCACCAGCTGGGGAGCAGAAACATCGTAATCGTGTTTCCTGATGTCTCCATTTATAAGCATTATCTTATGCTAACCTTTACGAGGAAATTACATGGTAAGGAAAACCATTTTTTGGTGTATCGAATAAAGGGCACAAGCCTAAAAAAAGTGGATGCCTTTAACGTAAATCTACACGGGGGATTTGTGCATTCGTTTTGTACTCATAAGAATACGTTATACAGCAACGGCGGGTCGGATGGGATTGATATATATGCCTTTGATTTGTCATTCCTACAGAAATAATTAAATTTACAGAACTATTAACATGAGAATTACACCTGAAGCTTTTTAGTTTAAAAAATATCTGCTGGCAGCGGTTTTTTAATGGTATTGGGAGGATGCGGGCATAAAAGTCATGCCTCCCATCTCAGACGTTTGTCACTTCAATTTCAACGACAACTGAAAATCGGGGAATCAGCAGACTCGAAAAAAACATATATACTGGGTCAGCCAACCATGGTCGAACGGGCAACGAGGGTAGTATTTTGGAAGCTGACCAAGGCGTTTCTACTATACAAATGTCTGATTCAAGCGGACATTTTGAGCGAAAGATTGGACGAAAAGGCAAGGGACCGGACGAATTTACAGGTATTTCTGCTTTATTTCATTGTGGATCAAAAAGCTCCGATAGTTGGGGTGGGAAATATGGAGGGACTGTAAATTTGGCGAAGACACAGGGAAATGAGGTTGCCTGCAGGCGTTTAATATGGAATGAAGACCAGAATAATGGATCTATTTGCTTTTCTCTTATTTATATAGTAGTATAGTAAATACTAATATATTAGTATAGCTCATAAGCTTATTTTTATTCCATATCTGATAAAAAGGGGCTTTCTTTTATATTTTTCTTTGGCGCTGATCAAAGCTGCTTATAGCAGTTATCGCCCAGGATTAAAAATAGTTATCGGTAAACAAGACATCTAAAAAAGAGTAAAAATTGATTATGAAAAAAATATTCTTGTTTGGCATTGTACTTCAAGTTCTTTGCATAGGGTGTTCCAAGAAAAAACCTTCCGTAAAAATTCCGAAGCAATACCAATCATTAAAAAAATTGAGGGCGTACTCCGTATCCAACCAACAGCCGGATACGGTGCGCCTGCAGCGCCAGCAAACCTATGGTCATTCCGGCAAGGCACTCATTGGCAAAATACGAGACATCACGGTCGATCACGCTGGGCGTGTGTATATCGCTGATAGTAAACAGTGGAATATTAAAGTATTTCGCCCCGATGGTAGTTACATCAAAACACTGGGACGATCCGGGCGGGGACCCGGGGAGTTTGTCGATATTATTTTTATACAGATTCAAAACAATCATTTGTATGCTTTTGATAACCGGCTTAAACGGGCAGTCATTTTTTCATTAGATTCGCTGCAATATTCGCATGCCATAAAAATGGCTCGTAACAAAAATAGTATCAAACAAATAAGCAGCTCACATCTCGACCATTACTGGGTTCAGAATGACCATAAATTTTTGATGCGATTTATAAAAAATGTTTCGAAACCGATGAAAAAACATTATCACAGGGGAGGGAAGATTCTTTATAAGGGATATTACTATTTCATGAATACGAAAGGCGAAATTTCTTCTAACAAGTTATTCGCCATGCCTTTCAGATATTCGGTTTTCAGGCCGGTGGGAAAAGGGATGGTTGGTTTTCCCACTGATTTATATGGGCAGTCATTAATTACTACTGGTGCAAAGAATAATATATATGCCGCCTGGTCCGATCATTTTTTAATCAAGGTCTATAATTCAGAGGGCAATTACCAGCGCGCTATTTATTATCCGTATCATAAAGCGGAGCTTTCCCCGAAGTCGCTTTATTCAAAATTTGGCCGAAAAACGGTGCATAAAATGGATGTACCCAAAACCTGGCCGGCCCTGAACAGCATGAAGATCGACAGCCAGAACCAGCTGTGGGTGTCAACGATTGTAAAAAATAAAAAAGTATACCAGTGGTGGGTGCTGAAACCAAACGGCAAATTAATCGCACGGTTCAGGTGGCCGCGCAGCAAAC
>DASQZL010000218.1:0-6091 GCA_035638715.1 Balneolaceae bacterium | reverse complement strand
GAGAGGGCACAAATCAACCCGCGTGCGCGATTGATGCCTGCTTCATTTAATGTTTCTTCATCCTGCGCATTGCCCTGTACATAAATCATGCGGTCGCGCTTGGCATATTCAATACTCGCGTCTCTGTTATCAACCACAATGAGCGGCACGTCAGCCTCCGTTAGTACCTGTGCGATACGATGGCCGATGCGCCCATAACCGCAGATAATGTAGTGATTTTCCATTTTGCCGCGTTGTCTTTGCATGGCGCGTTTTCTTAGTAATTCGCTTTCAAACAGCAGTTGTGTGGCTTGTGAGGCAATATACGAGATCACTCCGAATCCTGAAATAAATATCAGCATGGTAAACAAACGACCGCTGCTTGTCATATTTTTCAGCTCACCGAAGCCGATCGTGGTGATAGTGATGAACGTCATGTAAAACCCATCAAATAAACTCATATTTTCAATGAAATGGTAACCTACGGAACCTGCCGCAAATACCACAACGAGCAGTACACATGCGATGGTAATTCGCAGGATGATGGCATTTTCGATGATATCACTGTAAAACCCTCGCACCGGTGCCCGTTTTATATGAGTTTATTGAATATAGTTTAAAAAAATACTGCATGAAAATGACAACCTCATATAAATTTTATACCTTCATCAATTGTTTATCAAGGCTTGATATTGCAATTACACCGATTAAATTATGAATGCATTAGAAAAAACGGGCCAATACGGCCTGCTTATTTACAAGGCTTTACGTTCGTCTTATGATATAAAAGTTTACCGGGAAAACCTTGTCAATGAATTAGTCAAGATTGGCTATGACTCATTGCCTATTGTACTGTTGACGGGGGTATTTACCGGAGCAGTTATGACAATTCAGACATCATACCAGTTGCAGCTTTCCTACGTGCCGCGCACTGTTATTGGGTCTATTGTTTCAGAATCGATCCTTATTGAGCTGGCTGCGGTAATAACCAGTTTGGTTTTAGCGGGAAAAATTGGTGCTCGTATTGCCACGGAACTGGGCACAATGCGGGTAAGTGAACAGATTGATGCTCTGGAATCAATGGGCTTTAATTCGGTTACTTTTTTAGTGGTCCCCCGCGTGCTGGCGGGACTCATCATGTTTCCTGTATTATATATTATAGCTGCAGCTGCCGGAATTGGGGGCGGACTTGCAGCCGGTAAACTATCCGGAGCGTTGCCGGTTGCACAATTTATGCAGGGAGCCCGGCAGTATTTTTTTCCGTGGGACGTCATCTTTGGCATGCTTAAGGCTTTTGTATTTGGTTTTGTTATAACATCCGTATCTTGTTACAAAGGTTATTACGCCAGTGGAGGTGCTGAGGGTGTAGGTGAATGCACAACCCAGGCCACGGTATTAAGCTGTATTTATGTTCTTTTGGCTGATTTTGTATTGGCTGCTATTTTGTTGTAAAAAATATGTGCAAAAGTTGGTGATAAGTGATTCATTCCAACTCTTCTGAAAAAAATAGACAGTCTTTTAAGGAATTTTCCATAACGGAAAAAATTTTATGATTGAAGTACAACATTTGACAAAGAGTTTTGGATCAACCCTTGTTTGGGAAGATGTAAACTTTACAATTAATGAAGGGGACAAGCTGGCTGTAATTGGCCGTTCCGGCAGTGGTAAGTCGGTATTGATAAAGCATTTGAATGCTTTGTTATACCCGGACAGCGGAAAAGTAATCATTGACGGAGAAAATATTTTCGACCTGGAATATGTTGCACTACGGAAAATGCGGCAGCGTTTTGGCATTCTTTTTCAGGGATCTGCCTTATTTGATTCCATTAACACCTTCGAGAATGTGGCATTCCCGTTGCGGTATTTCACGGATAAATCGGAAGAGGAAATTAAGGAACTTGTAAATGAGGCACTTAAAAGTGTAAATTTGGCCGATGCCGCGGAAAAAGACACCTCAGAATTGTCCGGTGGAATGCGTCGGCGCGTGGCTCTGGCACGGGCAACCATTCTCCGTCCCGATTTTTTAATTTATGATGAGCCGACATCGGGACTTGATCCTCAAACGTCCAATGAAATCAATAGACTAATCAATGCTTTTGCTGAGGATTCGCATATTACCTCGATTGTGGTCACCCATGATATCCATAGCGTACTGGATGTAGCGAAAACGGTTATTTTTTTGGAGGACGGTCACCTGCACTGGCAGGGAACGAAAGAGGAAATGAAGAACAGCAATAACAAGGAACTGCTTGATTTTATAACGGCAAGTGAATATAGAATAAAGAATAATTAAAAGAATTGGAATTTTAGTATAATATAATGAGCAATCAAATAAAAGTTACTCTGACCCTTGTCATGGCCATCGTTATAGCCTTTTTAGGCTATCGTTTTATGAAAGATTTACCTTTTTTCCATGAATCGAAAGTGATCTATACAAATTTTGAGAAAGTAAACGGGCTAACGAGCGGGAGTCCGATTTATATTAATGGGGTCAAAGTTGGGTCAGTAGACAACATACAGCTAAAAGGGCAGGATAATGTTAGGGTCGCCCTCAATTTTAATAACGATATTAATATTAATAAAGGGTCGGTCGCCTATCTGGAGTCAAATGGGTTACTGGGTAATAAAGTTATATCGATCCAAAAAGGGAGTAGTTCCAAAATGGTCCCGAATGGTGGGACCATTAGAGGTGAATATAGCAGCGGCATGCTCGGATCGCTTCAGCAGAGCGGACATAAGTTGGCACAAGACGCTTCGCAATCATTCGATAAACTTAACCACGCATTGGGGCAAGTGCAGCAGATGCTGAATCATAAAAACAGACTTAAAATCGATCAAATGCTTACGAATCTGCAGCAATCAACGGAGCAGCTTTCATTGCTTATGAAGCAAAAGCGTAAAAAAATGGAAAAGAGTATTGACCATGCCAATCAGTTTTTAGGAAATCTTGACACGGTAACAACACAAAATAAAACCCGAATCGACAGTGCCATGGCGGGTTTGAATCATTCCATGCAGAATTTAAAGGAGATTTCTGATAAGCTTGATAAGACGAACGCCAAGCTTAACAGTATCTTAACGAAGATTAATAACGGGAAGGGAAGCATGGGAAAATTGGTTAATGACCCTTCATTGTACAATAATATAGACAGTCTTTCAGTTAGATTAAATAGACTTGTCGGAAATATAAATAAACATCCGACACGGTATTTAAAAGGTCTGAAACTGATTAATTTATTTTAAAAATATCACAAGGTCTCAAATTGCAGTTAGAAGAGGCTTGTTGTATATTTAATTAATGAAAAATTTCAAAAATAGGTGATCTGAGAATTTTATGTTTATGGGCGTAATGGAAAAAATGCGGAAAGGCACTGGTGTTATTTTATGGGTGCTTATTTTTGCATTTGGCATACTCTGGATGTTACAGAATACAAAGGTATTTAACGTGCTTGGTCGGGGACCGCGATCGCTCGGAAGTGTAAATGGCGAACGCATATCCATGAAGCAATATCAGCAGGAAATCAATAATTACAGTGATCGATATTCCCAGCAGACTGGAAAATCAGCCAATGCAGAGCAACGGGCTAACTTTAGACAGATGGCCTGGAACAATTTGGTTACTTCCAAACTTCTATCTCAAAAAATGGATCAGCTGGGTATCAAGGTAACTGATCAGGAAGTGGTAAATATGATCAAAGGTAAGCACCCGGCCCCTTTTATCCGCAAGGAATTTGGGAAAAAAGATGGGACGATTAACCGGGTGGCACTGAACAAGGCTATTCAGTCGAAGAAAAATAATAAACTTTGGATTGCGATTGAGCAACATCTGCGCCAGCAGCGGCGTCGTCAAAAGATGAGTAATTACATACAGGCAGCCATGCAGGTAAGCAAACCTGAAATCAATCAGCAATATGTTGAAAATAATACAACGGCTGATATATCTTATGTTCGTTTTCCTTATGCCGAAGTCAAAAAGAGCAACATTAAGGTTACCAATGCAGATCTAAAGAAATACTATAAGAATCATCGTCAAAAATTCCATCAGGATAAGTCATTTCGGTTTAAATATGTGACTTTTGACAAGACGCCGACGAAAAAGGATACCATGCGGACTATTAATGAATTGAAAAAACTGCGGCCGAAATTTGCCAAGGCGTCGAAAGATTCTGTATTTCTGGCGCAGTATCAATCTACCACTAATTATAATCCCAATTTTGTACCCAAAAAGAATATACGCGATCTGTTCCGCTCGGCATTGGCGAAACTTAAAAAGGGTGAAGTGAGCCCGGTGCTAAAGGATAACGGGAATGTTTATATTGTTAAAAAAGAGGATGAAAAGGGTGACAAAGTGAAATTTTCTGTGCTGAGTCATCAAATTAAAGCTGATCCGGTGGCGACAATAGATAAGAAAGCCAATCAGGCGGACGATTTCAGATACTTTGCTAAAAAGAAGGGCTTTAGCCAGGAAGCCAAACGGCGTAATCTTAAAATTCATAATGGTTTTGCCACGAAAGGAAATACATTTATTGCGGGTTTGGGACAAAGTCGTCAGATTTTGAATGTATTAAAAAGTTCCAGTAAAGGTGCTATTAGTAAGTCGATCGAGCTGCCGGGGGAATTTGTAGTCTTAAAGGTTACTAAAATAACGCCGGCGGGAACACGTCCATTTAATAAAGTTAAAAGCCAGATAAAAACGACTGTGCTTGCTCAGAAACGTCAGCAGATGCTGCACAAACGTATCGCTGGTCTATTGAAAAATCATAATAGTTTGCAGTCTTTGGCCAGTGCGTCGGGAAAAAAAGTGCAAACTGCAAAATCAATTGCTATGAGCGACAATCAAATTCCCGGTGCAGGTCGTGAACCGAAAGTTATTGGTGCTATATTTGGATTGAAAAAAGGCGAATTATCGAAACCCATCGAGGGAACAAGTGCCATATTTGTTGTGAAGGTTACACATCGCAATAATGTAGATCCGAAAAGCATGAGCACCAAAACAGCAAAGAACATTCGCAAACAGCTCCAGAAGCAGAAAAATAGCTTATTTGCTCAGGTTTGGTTGAAACAATTGAAGGCCCATGCTCATATTGTAGATAATAGATCAAAGTTAAGCAGACGTTAAAGTTAGTACTGTGTTGTACTGGTACAAGTCTGAGCAAGAGTATGAGGATTAAGTTTTTTCACAGGTTTGGTAGTTAACCGTGTCCCGTGCCCCGAATTATACTGATACAGATCGAAAATGGATGTCACTCGCTCTGGAGATAGCAGAGCGGGGTGCCGGCTATGTATCTCCCAATCCGATGGTGGGTTGCGTTGTTGTCTCAAAGGAGGGAAAAAAGATAGGACAGGGATTTCATGAACGCTATGGTAAAGCCCACGCAGAAGTTAATGCCATAGATTCGGTTAAGCGGCCGTCAACACTTGAGGGAGCAACCGTCTATGTTACGCTTGAGCCATGTTCTCACCACGGTAAGACGCCACCCTGCTGCAAAATGCTGGCTGAACATCCTATCAGCCGGGTTGTTGTTGCCACCAGGGATCCGACAGATAAAGTGGACGGTCAAGGTATTTCTTATCTCCGTAAGCAGGGTATTCAGGTTGATGTGGGCCTGATGGAAGAGGAGGCCCGCCGGCTTAATGAGTTCTTTTTTTATTTCAACCGGTACGATCGTCCGTTTGTTACCCTGAAAATGGCGCAAACGCTGGATGGCTTTATTGCAGCAGCCGATGGCGATTCACAGTGGATTAGCGGGCAGAAGGCGCGTGAGCGTGTGCACGAGTGGCGCAGCCGGTATGATGCAGTAATGGTAGGGCGTAATACGGCACGAAACGATAATCCTCGTCTGACGGTACGCCATATAGAAGGACGTCAGCCCCGGCGTATTGTGATTGACGGACCGCTGGAGCTACCGGAGACGCTTAATCTTTTTACCGACCAGTATGAGGAAAAGACCATCGTCGTTACCTATAACAGGGAAAAACTTGAGCGAGATCGTGATCCGATGCTCAAGATGCTGCAATCCGACTATTTTCGCGGAAAAACCCTGCTGGTCGCGGAAAAAGAAGGGCATGCCGACCTTGGGGCTATGCTGCGGCAGTTGGCCGACGAAAAAAT
>DASQZL010000217.1:0-2277 GCA_035638715.1 Balneolaceae bacterium | reverse complement strand
AGTCTTGAGCGCGCGTTTTCAGGATATTGGGTGGGAATAAAACGCCCTCCTACAAATAAATCTACGTTTCCGTTGTGATCATAATCTGCTGCGGCCAGAGGACCCGTCGTAGAATAAATGCCTGGAATGCTATCCTGTTTCACTTCTTTCCCCTTTGAAAATAAATAAGTACGCGCAGCTGGGGTTTTAATATTGCCCGTTTCAAAATTAGCATTTCCCACTACTATTCTTGTGCCCTTTTTACCTTTCCACCCAAGTATTGCCGTCTGGTCTGCTGAGGTCTTTTTTGTCACTTTTCCAAGCTTGACATGCGAGAAATGACCCTGCCCTTTATTTTTGAAAACAGCGAGTTTCCCTCCCTTTCCAGAAGAAATCAATAAATCCGAACGGCCATCTCCATTATAATCTATCCACGAAACTCCGGGCCCTTCTCGACTCAATCTTAAAGGCAGAAGTGGTTGTACATGAAAATCATGGAAATGGTCTTCGTGGTGTTGATAATGATCAATTTTACCTGATACATCTTTAAATATGGTCTTTTTATCATGAGAGCTCCCGGACGAATCGGCAGACTTCTTCGCTATCGCTTTCTCATTTACCTCATAAATGCGATTCGCTTTAACACTGTCAATCGTACTTTTTTTTCCATCTGGCCAGATTATTTTGAGCTTTTGATCCGGATTTTTCTTGCTCGCTGCAAACATTAGCTGCGTTTCTGATCCTGACAGATACTCTCCGCCGTCTTTTACCTCCCTCATTTGTGGAGCAGGACCGCCGGGACCGCCAATCAATCTGACTTTGGCTCCAATGGCCTGCGTATTGGGACCCTTGCCAATTAAACGAACGGCTATTCGCGGTGCAGTGGTTATATTTTTGTAGATGGCAGCCTTTTTATTCAACCGGTTCATCACGAGATCCAACGACCCATCATGATTCAAATCGGCCGTTGCTAATCCAGGGGTAACATCTTTTCCGTGAAATCCCCACTTTGTGCTAACATTTTTGAATTTCAGTCCTTTTTCATTCTCATAAATCCTGTTTGGCAACTTCAATGATGGATATACATAAATGTAACTGCTGCGCTTTCCGGCACCCTGGCTCAACGCTCTTCTCCATTTATTTTGGGCATCTAAGTCCTGAACATCATAGCTATAACCCGTAGTAACCAATAGATCAGGATAACCATCCAAATTTACATCCAGAAATCGGCAAGCCCACGACCAACCGCTGGCTGCCAGTCCGCTATAATCGGCGACCTGCGCAAATGTCCCGTCCCCCCTGTTAACAAATAAGGAGTTGCGATTGTATTGAGGCTGATACCGAATGGACTCTATTGAATCCGGATAGGCATTAGTGGGAATATATTGACGCATTTTTTCATTATGGGTCGGGCTTAACATTTCGGTGGTGAAATAGTCCCATTTGCCGTCCCTGTTGATATCTGAAAAAGCAACCGCCATCGACGAAAAACTCATATCCCGTACCTTCAGCGGATTTTCAGCCTTAAATATGCCGTTCCCCTGATTGATCCACATACGATCTTTCGTCCAATAGTCATTACTAATATACAGGTCCGGAAGTCCATCCTGATTAATATCCTGAAACGTTGCCGTGAGTCCCAATCCCCTTTTTAGACCAACCGGATTGCCATGGGAACTCAGAAATCGTTTTTTAAGATTTTTAACCTTGGTAAACGTGTCATTCCCATTATTGATGAAAAGTTCGTCCTTATGCCCTACTTGCCGCCGTTCAGGTGGTTTATTATTTCTTTTTAATAAGGTATAATAATTTTTATATGGTGGCTTAAGCGTATATTTTTTATTCGGGCCCCGATATTTTTGTTTTACGGTTTTATTCCATGTTAGGTCACCGGCATTAAAGGCGTCCAATACTGATTTTCGCCTGTAATTGGCAACATACAAATCCAGATCCCCGTCGCCATCGATATCGGCAAGAGCCATCGACATAGCGCCATACGCCTTACCCAGGCCACTGTTTTTTTTAAGCTTGAAGTGTCCATTGCCATCATTTATATATAGTTTAAGTTTACCAGCTATAGAGCCTACGATTAAATCCAGATCCCCATCGCCATCCACATCGGCAAAAACAGCACAAGTTGAATACGATCCGGGATCGGCGACACCAGCTGAGTCGGTTATATCCTTGAACCTAAATCCCCCCTCATTTTCATACAATTTATTGGGCCCATCCAGCCGGGCAAAATATATGTCGGGCCAGCCATCTCCGTTCACATCTCCAACAGCAACGCCCGATCCA
>DASQZL010000216.1:0-11976 GCA_035638715.1 Balneolaceae bacterium | reverse complement strand
AGATTGCAATTCTTTCTGAATTTTATTCCTTTGTGGTAAATTGGCAAGGACTTTCTGCGTGCTCATGTATCCAATTTTGGGCTGGGCTACCGTCGCTACTGAGGTACTGACAAAAATTAGCGCGGTAATGAACAGTAACTTCTTAAACATAAATAATTATTTTTTATTCAAATTTTATTATTGGGAGTGAAGATAAAATATTTTCTGTAATTGTGATAGATTTAATTACCTAACGATATGTTGAGGGCTCGTAGTACATCTTTATTCAGGTTCCATTGTTTTTGCGCAAACAAAAGCGAAGGATTTTTCGCCCGGTCAAATACAAAATCAACGTTTCTTTGCTTGGCTACCTTGCTTATCGCTTTATACACTTTGCGCTGAATGGGTTGAAGTAAGCTCTTTTGCTTCTGAAAATAAGCTCCTTTTGGCCCGAATTTTTGATGTAGGTATTGCTTCCTCTTATTGATTAATTGGTGAATTTTCTTCTTTTTCTGTGCTTTCTGTTTATCGCTATATAATATTTTTTTTGCATTAAATCGAGCCTTGAGCGTGTCGATTCGCTGTTGCATTGCATTAAGTTTGCTCCGCCAGCGCTTGCTCGCTATATCCAGCTGTTTTTGAATACCATTATATGCCGGCATCTTTTTTAAAATTTTATCGGTGTTGACATAACCGATTTTCTGTTGAGCCATGGCACATGCATTCAACAGAAAAAGCAAAGCTGTTGCAAAAAAGATAGTATAAGCAAACTGCCGTATCAAAATGGAGCTCCGATATTAAACAGAAATTGCCATTTACCGGCTCTGACATTATTACTTGGTATATTATCACGCAGTGTGCTTGGAATTCCATCCAGACGATATCCATAACTAATATCAATTAAACCAAGAATCGGCAGGTAGATACGCACCCCGGGACCCACCGCTCTTTTTACGTTAAAAGGCTGGAAATCCTGAAAATTGCGATACGAGTTACCTGCGGCAAAGAATACGTATGGAATGAGTTTGAGTTTCTTATTCTGTACGGCAGGCATGCGTAATTCAAGCGAATATTTGGTAAATATTCGGCCGCCAACTTCTCGTCCGGATGCGGTACGCGGCGAAATTCCCTGCCCACGGCCGCCGGGATAGCCCCGAAGGTCAATATTATCATTTACAAAACTTTGCCGCTGTTGAAGTTTAGTTCCACCCAGAACAAATCGTTTAAAATCGCTGCGTTGACCGCCCCCAAGATAACCGAGATAACCACCCTGCACGATGTTGGTCAGGACCAGCTTACCGGCAATTTTAGCATTATTTTCGTAAAGCCCTTTAAATTTATAAAATTGTGAAAATCCAGGTAAGGGCGGGGCAATCTGCGCCGATAATTTAAGTTTTGAACCGCGTGTTGGAGAAATGAGGTTATTCAGTGAATTCCTTGACAGCACTTCTTTAAGACTGAGGATGTTTGAAGTGCCTTCAGCCAGGAACGAGGCGTTGCGAACATCATAAAGCTGATAAGACAGAATGGACTGGATTTGGAAGTAGTTGTCCGGCCATTTCAGTTGTCGTCCCAGCGAAACGCTGCTCGAAAATAATTTTTCCTTTTGATTGCCGTAGCCATACCCGCTAAAATTGATACGGTCGTAGCTGAAATTCACCCCCAGTGAGTTAGGTTTGCCTCCCAGCCATGGTTGCTGGAAACCGGCATGATAGTTTTGATAGCCCTGTCCTGAAACGCGGGCTCCAAGCGATAGTTTTTCGCCGTCGCCTGAAGGAATCGGGTTCCAGCCTTTGCCATGGATAGCCCGCTGCAATGAGAAGTTGTTAAACTTAACTTTAGCAGATAAAATGACACCGATATTACCTCCGCCATATCCTCCGGAAAATTGAAAGTTATCAGTACTCTGCGACTCATCCAGGCTATAGCTGATATTTACCGTTTTTTTCTTGCGATTTGGGTTTAAGTGCGGCTTGATGGTTTTAGGTCGGAAATAGCCCATCGTGCTAAGTTCCCGCACAGAACGAATAACTTTCGATTGATTGTAGGTATTGCCGGGGATTGTCTTCAGCGACCGGCGCACAACATTGTCATTCGTTTTGGTGTTCCCGGTAAACGATACCTTCTTGATTTTGGCTTTTTCGTCTTCATAAATATTTACATGAATATCGACTGAATCTTTGCCGACTATATTGATATTCGGTTGAATTTGAGCAAATAAATAGCCGGCATTTTGGTAAAGGCTGTTTATATCCGTACCCGACTGGGAATAGTGAAACTTGTTATTGAATTTCTTTTGATTGAATATATCGCCTTTGTGAAAATTGAGAACGGAAGCAAGCTGTTGATTGGTAAAGGCCTGATTACCATTCCAGGTAATATTTCTGACATAATACTGGTGCCCTTCAGAGATTTTAAACTTAACCTTCAGGCCCGTAGCTTTTTTATTAAAGAAATACAGCCGATGCTGGTCATAGGTGAATTTTTTTACGGTATCCTTTAAAATTCTGAAATCCAGGTATCCATGGGCACCGTAGAAGGTACGCAGATTCTGTTCAGCCTTCTCGAAGTCTTTTTCCTTAAATAAATGCTTTGAAAAGAATAGCCACCATCGGTCTTCTTTAATTTTACCAAGCGCTTTTCGGAGCTGTTTGTTGCTGAAATGCTTGTTACCCTCAAAGGTGATTTTTTTGACCTCCAGCTTTTTACCCGGATTAATATGAAATATCACGGTCTCACGATTCATAGCGGTATCAATTTTGCCGGTGGTTACGTTGACATGTGTGGACCAATACCCCTGGCTTTTAAAATATTGCTTAATCGTGCTAATGGCCTGGGTTTTTGATGATTTGGTGACGGCAAATCCGGGTAATAGATTAATACGTCGTTTTAGTTTCTTTCGTTGGGAGCTTTTTATCCCTTTGAGAACATACTTTTTTAAGCGGGGCTGCTCCTGAACCTGAACCTCAAGATAAATGCCCTGCGGAGTGGTGCGGGTTCGTAAAATCTTGACGTCAGAAAACAAGCCGGTCCGATATAAGCGCTTAATGGCAGAGGCTATATCGTTACCGGGAATAGTAATGGTTGAACCCTTTTTAAATCCAAGTTGACTGATGACAAAGCTGCGTCTTGTGGTCGTCAATCCGGTAACCTTAATTCCCAGGACTTTATACTGCTGGGGCGTTTGTTCCAGCGGGTTTTGTATCTGAAAAGTTTTCGTCGTATCCCCGACGTTTTGCGCATTTCCCCGGTGAGGGATAAAGCAAAAACAAACGAGTATAATTAAAACAGCTTTAGAAAAATCAATAACGTTCTGAACCACAATTACGTTTAGATATTTAATTAATCAGGAAAAGCAGAATTAAGAAATTAGATCATTCGTAAAAGAATTACGTGAGCTCTTAGAATTACTTTCAGGTTTTATACTTCCATACCTGCGATCACGATTTTGATAAGAAAAAATAGCCTTATACAACTCCTCGCGCCGAAAATCGGGCCAGTAGGTTTCCGTTATATATAATTCCGAATAAGCTAATTGCCAAAGTAAAAAATTACTAATACGGTATTCCCCACTTGTACGGATAATTAAATCAGGATCCGGAATTTGAGCGGTGGAAAGATGACGACTGATCAGATCATCGTCAATCTCTTCAGGGTTGAGCGTACCCGTTTTAACTTGCCGGGCTATTTTTTTGACCGCTTCAGTAATATCCCATCGGCCCGAATAACTCAAAGCAAGACATAAAAACAGGGCGTCATTATCTTTTGTAAGCTCAATAACTTCATTCAATTTATTTTGGCAATTTTTAGGAAACCGGTTGGTCTGACCGATGGCAGTCAATCTTATATTATTTCTGTCTAAGTTTTCAGCTTCCTTGCGAAGAGAACGTACTAAAATCTGCATCAACGCATGAATTTCAGTCTTCGGTCGATCCCAATTTTCCGTCGAAAAAGTATAAAGCGTTAGATATTGAACACCGAGTTGAGCGCATGCCTCAGTGACATCGCGAACGGAATCGACGCCAGCCTGGTGGCCTTTGGCACGCATATTTCCCTTGCGTTTGGCCCATCGGCCATTGCCATCCATGATAATAGCCACATGACGGGGGACTTCACCGGCTTTTTGCAACTTAGCCTGCAAATCCTTGTCATGCTGACTCTGTTCGGTATTTGTTAATGAAGCTGAATCCAAATTTTTAAATATTTTTTCAACCCCGTCATAGTATCGTTTTCTATTCGGTAATTCAAGTAATGAATGGCCATTTTATTGCAATTTACGGCCAAGTGAAATCATTTCTATTACTGCCAACGCAGCTTCGGCGCCTTTATTTCCGAATTTTGAATTTTTATTTGCCCGTTCGTTCGCCTGTTGAACGGTATCGGTGGTAAGGACGCCAAATATGACGGGTTTGTCATTTTCCATATTGAGTTTTAAAATACCTTCTGTTGCAGCTTGGCAAATATAATCGAAGTGAGGGGTTTCTCCTCGAATAATAGCGCCAAGCGCTATAATACCATCAACTTTTGGCAATAGGGACCGGCTTGTAAATGGAATTTCAAAAGCACCGGGGCAGCGTACTGCAATAATTTGCTCATCGTTAAATCCTTTCGTTTTCAATGTATCCAGCGCGCCATCAAGCAATTTATCCGTAACGAATGAATTCCATCGGCTAACAACGATACCGACTTTGGCATCAATATTTGTTTTGCTTCCTTCAACAATTTCGATATCCATAGATTAGGCTGAAATTCTTTTTCCGCGCCGATTATGGGTCTGTATAGCCGCCACCGCCTCGACACTTATGGTTGTTGAACCAAAGTTGATATTAGCGGAGGCGTCGCTGCCATGAAAATCACTGCCGCCGCTTATAAGTAAATGATGCTCAGCGGCTATTTTTTCCATGGCTCTTTGCATCTTTGAATTATGGCTGGGATGAAAAACCTCCAGTCCATCGATACCTGCATCGATTAGTTGATTAATTTTGTCCTTGTCATATAATCGCCCCGGATGAGCGACCATCACAACTCCGCCGGCAGCATGCACAATATTAATAGTTTCAGCATAATCAAAATAATTCGAAGGGATCGCTCCAAGCGCATTATCGCTTAAATACCGGATAAAAGCTTCCCTCGCTGTCGCCACATATCCTTTTTGACATAATATTTTAGCTATATGTGGTCGTCCAACCGGACTTTTGTATGCTTCTGCCATTACTTCATCGATATCGAGTTCCAGCCCTTCTGCGTTCAGTTGTTTAATGATCCAGCGGGCACGCTCAACCCGTGCATTTTGATGCACACGCAGAAGCTCAACCAATTGTCTATGCTCCGGGTTAAAATCGTAAGCCAATAAATGGCATTCAAGATGCTGAAATGAAGTGGTGATTTCCACTCCATTCAAAATTCGGATATCATGTTTTGCAGCTTCCTGCCGAGCTTCGCCAATACCCGAAATTGTGTCATGATCTGATATGGATATCACAGATAAGCCCAATCGGACAGCCTGACGAACTACCTCGGACGGGGACATTTTACCATCCGAAGCTGTAGTATGAATATGCAAATCTGCTTTTGACACGAACTTTCAAAGTAAAGCGTTAGTTTGCCGGATTAATGCGGAGATGCTGGCCTTCATAAATGCGTGAACCGTTCAAATTGTTGGTCTTTTTCAGATTGCGAACGGAAACACCAAAAGCATGAGCTATCTGAATTAAAGTATCATGCTTTTGCACGACATAATTGACAGACCCTCTGACGATTTTGAGATGCTGGCCTTTGTAAATACGTGAACTACCTAAATTATTGGCCTGTTTGATGCTTTGCACCGAAACGCCGAATTTCTTCGCAATTCCGGAAAGGGTATCATGACTGTGAACAACATAATTGACCGTACCACTACCACTTGAATGGGCTAAATATTTTTTAGTAATATCAACGCCCTTGTGTTGTTCACGTTCAATTTTCCGCTTTTTAGCGGCAGAGAAGTTCGTAACTTTTTTGTAGTAATTCTTCTTGTCGCGGGGCACATAGATCGCTAAACGTTCTCCAATATTGATGGTGTTTGAAGTATGATTCCACCGGCGAATTTGAGACGCCCGAACATCGTACCATTCAGCGATAGCACCGATGGTATCTCCGCGTTTAACTTTGTAGTAAACTTTTGCCAATCCCTTGTGCGAACCGGAAGAATGGTGATGAGTACTGTGATTGTCCGGCGGATCGGCAGAAGCCATGGTATTTGAACTTCCCGGTTGAAGCGGTACAATTATTTTCTGGCCGGGATAAATAGTGCTTGTTAATCCCTTATTGGATGCAAAAAGTGCATGCACAGTAGTGCCATATTTCCCGGCAATATATCCCAGCGTCTCGCCACGATGTACCGTATGTACCACAATTCCTTTACTGCGTTTATCCTTGGGAATTTTGGTATAATTTGCTAAAAACCTGCTCTTGGTTCCGGGAGGTAGTTTCAATGAATATTTTGATCCGGGAGGTGTGGCCCACCGCAGTAACGCCGGATTATATTCTTTAAGTTTTTTGGTAGAGATTCCTGCAGCTTTAGCCAGCTTTTTCAGAGGCATCAAAGGCGCTACCTTAACGATTTCATAATTATAGGGCTTTACATTGTAATTTTTCTTAAACCCAAACGCGCTGGCGTTCCGATCGATTAAAGTTGTTGCAATAAAGCCCGGCACATAACCCTGCGTTTCACGCGGCAAATATGGATAAGCCTTCCAGTAATTGGCTTTACCTCCATCTTCGCGAATAGCCCGTTTTAGTCCCCGTGTACTTAAATTATAATTAGCCATCGCCAGATCCCAGTTGCCCCATATTTTGTGTAAGTGCTTCAAATAACGGGCGGCTGCGTAGGTTGCCTTAACCGGGTCGCGGCGCTCATCAACCCACCAGTTTATTTTCAGGCCATACCGTGAGGCGGTTGGCCGGATGAATTGCCACATACCTACCGCTGAAGCCCAACTGCGTGCCCGGGGATTTAAGCCACTTTCAATCATGGATAAATGAACGAGCGAAGGCGGAACCCCTTCCTGGCGGAAAATTTTCTTCATCATCGGGAAATACTTATTTGACCGCTTGAGCCACTTTTTCATGATTTTCGGGTGATGACGGGTGAAGAAAGCTATATGCCGGTCAACATGCTTATTATAGGTGAGGGGAACCTGGGTTTTAGGCTTTGTTATATTTTTGGGAAGTATATATTGCCCTTTCATCCAGTCATTTTTATCACTCATCAATTCCTTTTGTAAAGCAAAAACTTTGCCCTGAACGTGATCTTTCGTCTCATCAAGTCCGTAAAATGAAGTATATTCGGTATAAACGGTGCGATAGAGTTCTTTGAATCGCTGATTGTTTTTTATTGACGGGTCGTTCTGTAAAAGTTTATGAACGGCCCGCAACGATGCCATAATATTTTTTTCCGCTGCCTCCGGTTTATTATTAATCTCATCACTGACAGCACGAATATGAATTTTGTAGACATTATTTATTTTCCGAAGTATTTCCTTTTGATTGTTGCTGAGCGCCTGATGCGCGCGTGCAGGGACTTTGGGGGCTTTCTTTTTTTTCGGTGGCAGGCCGAGTGCAGAGTCCGGCTTGAGGTAATGGTACTTAGGTAAGTTGGCTTCCGGAATATTTTTAGGAAGTGAACTTTGAGCATGCACGCCCAAAGGTACGATCAGTACCATTATAAATGTTAAAAAGAGAAAATTATTCAGCTTTTGCATAATGACACTTCAGATGAGTTTTTTGTTGCAGCTAAAGCAGGTTATAATTTTAACACTATGTAAAAGCTCACTTAAGGCATTCATAGTTTAATATATTGTATAATATAAATCAAAAACCAATTATTCTAAAAAATTATTGGTCCAATTTTGAACAATGGGCCATCGGCGGCCTGTGCCGAAAGCTTTGGTATGAATTTTTAATCCGGGGGGCGTCTGATATCGCTTATATTCATTCTGATGCACCAACCGGATAACGCGCTTTACCAACTTTTCCTCAAAACCATTATCCACAATTTCCGAGATGGACTGTTGACCTTCAATATATAATTGTAATATGGCATCAAGCGTGTCATATTCAGGTAGTTGGTCAGTGTCTTTTTGATCTGGTCTTAATTCTGCACTGGGCGGTTTGTCAAGGATTTCCTGCGGAATTACCTCCTTATAATAATACGATTTGTTTAGCCAGTGAGCAAGTGTAAATACTTCAGTTTTATATAAATCAGAAAGCACAGCCACAGCTCCGTTCGTATCACCGTAAAGCGTACAATAACCAGTTGCCAATTCCGACTTATTACCGGTATTCAATACAAACCGGTTAAATTTATTCGCTATCGCCATTAATAACACGCCCCGGATTCGACTTTGTAAATTTTCTTCCGCCACGCCAAATTCTGTGCCTGCAAAAAGGGGTTTTAGCAGATCCAGATATTCATCATAGAGCGATTTTACCGGGATTTCTCTCAGCTCAATATCGAGATTTTTTGCCAGCTGCTCGGCATCGGTGACGCTCCCCTCAGATGAGAATTCCGAGGGCATGGTAACGCCCATCACATTTTCAGGCCCCAGCGCTTCGGCGGCGATGCAGGCCGTCAGTGAAGAGTCGATGCCGCCGCTCAGTCCAATTAATACCTGCGAGGTGACTCCCGTTTTTTCGAGATAGTCACGCAGCCCCTGTTGAAGGGCGCCAAAAATGCGTTTCATGCGTTCGGGTGCCTGAATCCCGGATTCAGCTTTACAGGATTGCACTTCGTTCGCTGCATCCCATTCAACATCAAGAAAGGCTTCTTCAAAAAGCGGCGCGTTTGCGATTATTTCAGCTCGGGCATTCAGTGCCATTGAGTCACCGTCCGAAATAAGCTCAGTATGGCCACCGGCCTGGTTGGCATAAAAAATAGGACAATGATGCTTGCCAACATGCTTTTTCAGCATTTGACGGCGATTTTTTGCCTTTACATCTGTAAAAGGGGATGCTGAGATATTGATGATAGCCTCTGCGCCTTCATCAACTAATTTTTCCACCGGGTCCAAATCATACGTGTAGTATTGAACCGAGCTTTCATTCACCCAGATGTCTTCACAAATGGTAATGCCGAATTTTTTGCCTTGCCACGTAATGCATTTGAACTCATCATTCCGTTCGAAATACCGGTCTTCATCGAATACGTCATAAGTGGGTAACAGGGTCTTGTGTACCTCGGCAATTTTTTGACCATTCTGCGCCATAAGTGCCGCATTAAAGCATGGCCGGCCCGGTTGGTTTAAATTCAGTGTCACAGAGCCAAAAATAAGGGCTGTTTTTCTGGTTGCTTGAATAATGTCTTTATTGAAGCGGTCGATCGTTTTTAAAAAAGCCGGGTTTTCCAGCAAATCCATGGGAGTGTAGCCACAGGTGCACATTTCCGGCAGAATGAGCAGATCCGTTCCTGACTTTTCAGCTTTTTTTAAAGCGGATAGAATGTCCCGGGTATTACCGGAAAGATCCCCTACAGTAGGATTTAATTGTTGAATGCGAACTTTCATTTTCATCAATTATCTTATTTCACTAAAATCCGTGGATGATATACGGAAAAACGATATTATTTATTCTTAAAGTGCGGTATTTGCCGGGGTAATGAAGCGTTCTGCAGAAGTGCAGGTAATTGCGCAGGAGCAACTTGCATATCTTGTATCTGATCAATATTGATCCATTTTAAGTCTTTCAGTATCTGTTCGGTGTCCGAAAGTTCAGGATCACTACCCATTTTTAATGTTCCGCCTGTTTTGCGAACAGAAAAATAGCATTCAATAGCATGAAAAGGGGGGTGAACCAGTTCATTGACAAATACGAGATGATTGACTTCAACTTGCAGGCCTGTTTCCTGGAGGAATTCGCGCTGCAGTCCCGATTCCATCAATTCGCCGAAGCGCAATCCCCCACCCGGCGGCATCCAAATGAGCTTATTGTTGACCGGCGACTTGAGCTGAACCAGCAATATTGCCTTATTCTTTTGTAAAATACCATTAACACGGAGGCGAATTTTATTTTTAAAACTTTCGCCCGCCATGAATCAGTTCACCGCCGCTTTTTGCCCATTTACCGGCACCGCCAGATCATTCTTTTTCCCATGTTCAAGACTTGCTTTTACAAAATCGACGAACAGCGGCTGTGGATTGTTGACCGTACTACACAACTCAGGATGAAATTGCACGCCCACAAACCAGGGATGATCTTTCAACTCAATAATCTCCACCAAGTCACGATCAGGATTAAAACCGGCCAGTGTCATACCGTTTTCAACCAGCTTATAGCGCAAATTGTTATTCACTTCATAACGATGTCGATGGCGTTCGCGGATCAGCTCTTTGCCATAAGCCCGGTAAGTGTTGGTGCCTTGTTTAACTTCACAATCGTACAATCCCAGCCGCATGGTGCCGCCCTTATCTTCAATTTGTTTTTGATCTTCCATGAGATCAATAACAGGATGCCTGGTTGAAGCATCAAATTCAGTGCTGCTGGCATCATCCCAGCCGCAAACATTGCGGGCATATTCAATCACGGCGCACTGCATACCCAGGCAAAGGCCAAAAAACGGTATTTCCCGGGTGCGGGCATAATTGACAGCCGCCAACTTCCCGTCAATACCGCGTCCGCCAAAGCCCGGAGCAACCAGAATACCGGCAACATCATGAAGTTTTGCTTCAACGTCTTCCGCAGTAATCGTGTCAGAATGAACCCATTTGACGTTTACCTTGCAATCATTCACAGCTCCGGCGTGGATAAATGCTTCTACAATTGATTTATACGCATCATGATGTTCAACATATTTCCCCACCAGTGCAATTTTTATTTCGGATGATGGATTCCGGACAGCCTCTACAAATCCTTTCCATTTTTCCAGGTCGGGTTCACCCCCTTTCAGATTTAGTTTTTTAATAACCCGGCGGTCCAGACCTTCATCCTGCATAAGCAGCGGCACCTGGTAAATAGTAGGTGCATCGAGCGAGGCGATGACGTCTTCAATTTCTACATTACAGAAAAGAGCAATTTTTTTACGAATGCTTTGATCAAGCGGATGCTCAGAACGCGCCACGATAATATCGGGCTGCAAGCCGCTTTCAAGCAGCGTTTTCACCGAATGCTGGGTGGGCTTGGTTTTAAGCTCGCGTGCAGCTGACAGAAAGGGAACAAGTGTTAAATGAGCGGACAAGGTATTGTGGCGGCCCACTTCCTGCCGCAGCTGACGGACTGCTTCAATATAGGGCAGACTCTCGATATCACCCACGGTGCCGCCTATTTCGGTAATCACTACGTCATAATCACCGGATTTACCCAAGTTAAGAACATGCGATTTTATTTCATCCGTTATATGCGGGATCACCTGTACGGTTTTTCCCAGGTAAGCGCCCTGCCGTTCTTTATTAATGACATCGTTATAAACACGACCGGTGGTAACATTATTTTCCTGCGATGTTTTGATGTCCAAAAATCGCTCGTAATGCCCCAGGTCAAGGTCGGTTTCGGCCCCGTCCTCGGTCACATACACCTCACCGTGTTCGTACGGGTTCATGGTGCCGGGGTCGACATTGATATACGGATCTAATTTTTGAATGGTAACGCGGAGTCCGCGGGCTACCAGTAACCGCCCGAGTGAAGCACATATAATGCCCTTGCCGAGCGACGAGGTAACCCCGCCCGTGATAAAAATATATTTAGTGGCCATGAGAAGCGCTTTTGATTTGCAGGTTTGTCCAAAATAGAATCTTTCCGGTCGCCATTCAATAGGAAAGACAAAAAAATCGCTTGTTTTTAGCAGCAGGTATCGTCGCAGGCACAAGGATCACCTTGTAACGCCTCGACGCCTTCCTTTACGATGATGGGGATCATAATCAATGCTGCTGCCGGATCGGCCCACCACCAACCCAAAACAGCATTCAGGCCCAGGCCAACAAGTAAAATCGCAGACAGGTAAGCGCAGATGTCTGTTTGTTTGGAATC